>NZ_JAMYRC010000012.1:0-145504 GCF_040321205.1 Mesorhizobium sp. M0496
GCTGGCGCAGCGGGCTGATCCGGGCATCGAGAATAGGATGGTGCATGGTCAGGCTCCTTGTTGAAGAAGCCCGCCATGCTCTGCTTCCGCCGAACGACGCTCAACGCGAGCGCGACGACCGGTTCTCGATCTCTACCTCATGGCTCCAGTCTTTCAGGCAATGATTTCGATCTGCTTGCAGCACTCGGCACCGATCTGCCAGGGGGCGTGCAGGCATTGCCTAGTGATGGCGCGATAGCGGTCCCGCAGGATGCGTCAAAAGATAAGCCCAAGGCTCGGTTCTCACTTGCCGGCGTGCAGATGAAGCTGTCGGTCATAAAGAACACTGGAAAAGGCGGCGGCCTGACCTTGCCGATGGACGACGAGCAAGGCCGATACATCGCCAAATTCCCTTCGACGGCGTTTCCAGGCATTTCCGAAAATGAATTCGCCAACCTCGCGCTGGCCGCAGCGATCGGCATGGAGGTGCCTGAACGCGAACTTGTCGAGAAGTCCGATTTCGCGGATATTCCCGAAGAATTCAACACGCTGTCAGAGGGCAAGGTCCTTCTCGTCAAACGCTTCGATCGCGGCGCTGAGGGCGAGAGGATTCACATCGAGGATTTCGCTCAGGTCTTCGGCGTCTATCCCTCGCGCAAATATGAGGGCGCCGCTTATCACGACTTAGCCTCGGCCCTTGGCGCGGCCGTCTCGCCTAAGCGTGAATTTCGCGGTCATAGTGAATGCTCCCCTGTAAGACCCTTTTCCGGGTCGGTTAACATGCCTTCGAGAAAGTGCATGCAATCGCCGTGCCAATTCTGAATACGAAATTTATCTAATAAATTCAGCATATACATGAAACATACCTGCTCACGTCAAAGGCAATTGCATGCACTTTTTGCCTTGAAAGTAGCCAGTTTGACAGGCAGATTAAAATAGAGGCATAAGCAGGGGATATCGATTCGACGGGCCGCTGAGCTGCCCAACGAGAAGACCAAACGGAGGAAACTTGTCGGGGAAGCGCAGCTTGACCAGGTCGGGCACGACTGTGGATCAGATGGTGAGGGCGATCGGTGACCGGATCGTCACCGGCTTCTTGCGCCCCGGCGAAAAGCTAGACGAGACCTCCCTCGCAGCGCGCTTCGACGTATCACGCACCCCGGTGCGAGAGGCGCTCGGCCAGCTGAGCGCCATGGGTCTGGTCGAAAGGCGGCCAAACCGCGGCGCCATCGTCGCCGTGGTGACGCAGGAGCATCTCGCCTCGATGTTCGAGAGCATGGCCGAGCTGGAAGCGATCTGCG
This sequence comes from Mesorhizobium sp. M0496, assembly GCF_040321205.1. NCBI lineage: Bacteria > Pseudomonadati > Pseudomonadota > Alphaproteobacteria > Hyphomicrobiales > Phyllobacteriaceae > Mesorhizobium > Mesorhizobium sp. M0496. Next base: position 1,281 of record NZ_JAMYRC010000012.1, read on the forward strand.
CGCGCTTCTCGGCCGAGCGCATGACCAGCAGCGAGCGCCGCGCGCTCGAGGTCGAGCACCAGGCCTCGGCGCGGATGGTGCGTCTGGGCGCCGAGGAGGACTACGAGTACTTCAACACGGAGTTCCACAGCAGGCTTTATCGCGGCGCCCACAACGCACATATCTACGAAATGACCGTGATGACGCGCAGTCGGCTGGCGCCGTTCCGCCGAGCCCAGTTCATGCTGCCAGGCCGGCTCGCCAAATCCTGGCAGGAGCACGATGCCATCGTCACCGCGATCATGCGCGGTGACGGCGCCGCCGCCGGCAAGGCAGCGCGGGACCACGTTTCCATCGTCAGCGAGGCGAGCGCCGTCTTTGCCGTCGGCGACCAGCCGAAAGCCGCAAGCACGGCGCCGGTTACCCGCATACTGAGAACCACCTGACTGCAGCACCGGTACATAGCGTCGAAGATGGATTTGGCGCGACGAACGCATAGCGGTCGCTAAGTTTGACCCTTTGGCTGTCACGGGATCAGCCGGCGTGGAACACGCGCATCACCTCGCGCCCGGCCGCCAGTGCCAGCCGCTCCAAGATTTCGAGCATCGGCCTGTCGTCAGATGCCGCCGCCGCTGTCGTATTGGTCTTCGGCAATGTCGCGCTCATTCAGCCAGTGTTCCAGGGCGTCGACCATCTCCTCGGCCGATTTGCCGAGTGTCTTGAGATGGATCTCCGGGTTTTCCGGCGCTTCATAAGGGGAATCGACGCCGGTGAAATTCTTGATCTCGCCATTCAGTGCGCGCGCATAGAGGCCCTTGGGATCACGCCTGGCGCATTCCTCGAACGGCGTGTCGACAAACACCTCGATGAACTCGCCGTCGGCCATCAATTCGCGCGCCATGCGCCGTTCGGCGCTGAACGGCGAAATGAACGACACGATGACGACCAACCCGGCATCGGCCATCAGTCGCGCCACTTCGGCGACGCGGCGGATGTTCTCGACGCGATCGGCGTCGGTGAAACCAAGATCGCGGTTGAGGCCGTGCCGGACGTTGTCGCCATCCAGGATATAGGTGTGGCGGCCGGTGGCGAACAGCTTCTTTTCGAACAGGTTGGCGATGGTCGATTTGCCGGAGCCCGACAGCCCGGTGAACCAGAACACGGCGGGCCGCTGGTTCTTCATGTCGGCGCGCACACGTTTGCCGACATCGAGCGACTGCCAATGGATGTTTTCGGCGCGGCGCAGCGTGTGCAGGATCATGCCGGCGCCGACCGTGGCGTTGGAGATGCGGTCGATCAGGATGAAGGCGCCGGTGGTGCGGTTCTCGGCGAAGGGATCGAAGGCGATCGGCGTCCGCGTCGAGATGTTGCAGATGCCGACTTCGTTCATTTCGAGCGACTTGGCCGCCTCATGGGCAAAGTCGTTGACGTTGATCCGGTATTTCAGGTCGGTGACGGTGGCGCTGGCCTGGTCGGTCTCGGTGCGCAGGATGTAGGAGCGGCCGGGCAACAGCGCATGCTCGTCGAACCAGACGATGTTGGCGGCGAACTGGTCGGCGACCTGCGGCCGTGCGGCCGGCGAAACCAGCATGTTGCCGCGTGAGATCTCGACCTCGTCGTCAAGGACCAGCGTGATGGCCTGGCCGGCAGCCGCCTGGGCAAGGTCGCCGCCATACGAGACAATCCGCTTGACGCGCGAGGATTTGCCCGACTTGGCGACGACGACCTCGTCGCCGGACGCAACCGAGCCGGAGGCGATCGTGCCGGCAAAACCGCGAAAGTCGAGATTGGGGCGATTGACATACTGGACCGGAAACCGGAACGGCAATTCAGCCACCGCCTCATCGACCGACACGGTTTCGAGATGCTCGATCAGCGTCGGGCCGGAATACCATTCCATGCTTTCGGAGCGGCGGCTGACATTGTCACCGTAACGGGCCGACATCGGGATCGGCACCATGGTCTGAAAGCCGAGATCGCGCGAGAATTGCCGGTAGTCTTCAACGATCCGCGCGAAGACCGCTTGGTCGAATCCGACGAGATCGATCTTGTTGACGGCCAGCACGATGTGGCGGATGCCGAGCAGCGAGGCGATGATCGAGTGGCGCCTCGTCTGGCGCAGCACCCCTTGCCGGGCATCGATCAGCACGATCGCCAGGTCGGCGGTCGAGGCACCGGTCGCCATGTTGCGGGTGTACTGCTCGTGGCCGGGCGTGTCGGCGACGATGAACTTGCGCTTCGGCGTGGCGAAGAAGCGGTATGCGACATCGATGGTGATGCCTTGCTCGCGCTCGGCCTCAAGGCCATCGACCAGCAGCGCGAAGTCGATGTCGTCGCCGGTCGTGCCATGCTTGCGCGAATCGCGTTCGAGCGCGGCGAGCTGGTCTTCGAAAATCTGCTTGGTGTCGGAAAGCAGGCGCCCGATCAGCGTCGACTTGCCGTCATCGACGGAACCGCAGGTCAGGAAGCGCAGCAGCGACTTCTTCTCTTGCGCCGCCAGATAGTCGCGAACGCTCCTCGCGGCGGAAAAGGACAGGTCAAGGATTGGCGTCCGGCGATCCTCATCCACGGCAGTCGGACGCGATGCAATCCGAAGGCGGGCCTGCGCTGCGCCGAGCGATCCGATCTGGTTCCTGATGGACATGGCCGTCTCCAACCCTATCACCGGCTGTCTTCTCACGATCTGCGCTTCTGCAAGAGTCAGGTAAGAAGACTGCTGGATCGTTATACGCCTGGGCCCGCGTCTGTGAAATGGTCCAATCAGGTCAGGTTCGCCTGACGCTGCAACAGGATCATCATGAATCAAGGACAAAGTCGTTGCCGCGAGCTCCGACTTGGAGCTCGTCCGCCGCTGGGCAAATGTGACCCGTAACGGGTCAGTACGTCTGGCACCGCAATTGCGTTGACTGATGTGTGGGCTGGGGCGAGGGCTCGTCGCCTCGCAAATGGGGTGGCGGGCCTTTAGTCAACGAGGAGTTCTGATGGAGCGGCCCGGCACCCGTTGTTGGGATGGGGCTAGGACGCCGGGCCTAACCGACGGGCAGTTTGTGAGAAACGGCGCCGGGGCTGGGGACTATATGCGCTCACGCCGAGCACGCGCAAAGCATACGAACGGAGTACGAGAGCCACAATTCGGGGGTCAACCGATAGCCGATAAGCCGGTGAGCTCGTTGGTGGTCGAGGCAGAACTGGTCAACCTGCGATCTCAGTTCGGGCGATCTTGAGTTCGCCTTAATAGTGTCGCGTGACGAGATACAATCACAGATTGCAATACTTTCAGGTATATTAGCTATCTGAGATATAATTGCCAAATTGTTAACCAGGATTAATGCGTCTTTTCCACAGCATCGTAGTATGCCCTCCAGGTTGGGTTACCTCCATAGGGTGGGGAAGCCATACGTCGGTGCGTTGGGACGGCGTATGCCCTACTCCTTGAATCCAATCTTCAGTCAACATCTAGTCAGCCTGACGGACGATGAGCGTATCAGTTCACGCCTTTGACATGCTTTGCGAGGGAGCCAAACCAAAGAGGAGAAAAGCAAGTCAGCGCGATGGAGAGGAGTAGGTAAAGCGATGGCACACCCCCAAATTTCCGATTTTTGGAATGACGCAACAAGACCGTTACACAATGGACATCTGCCGGACGCGAATGGTCTTGGCAGGTCCGATCTCGATGAAGGACGTCCAAGCGAAGGCTTGGTCATGATTGTCGACAAGCGGGCGCTTGAGCGTGAATGCCTTGCGCGCGGCCTTATCGAACACAATCCCACTTTGCGCGTTAGCGCGGTAGGATCGCTTGACGAAATCCAGCACATTGCCGGGGACGAGGAGCCATCCGCGATCCTCGTAATTCTTGGCGCCAGGAAGGTCACGGACCAGAGTGTTCGGGCGGAGCTTGCGCACGTCATTTCCGAGTATGGCACCGTGCCCGTAATCGTCGTGGTGGATTCCGACGAGCCGGGGGAAATTCTCGCGGCTCTCGAATGCGGCGCCCGAGGCTACATTCCCACAAGCGTGAAGGTGAAGGTCGCTGCCGAGGCCATTGGTCTCGCTCGTGCCGGAGGGATCTTTGTACCCGCCAGCTGCGTGCTGGCGCTTCGAGAGGTCATCCACTCGACCGCAAACGGTGCCCGTCCGCTCACCGGCATGTTCACCACACGCGAGGCTGCGGTTGTGGAGGCGCTCAGGACAGGCAAGGCGAACAAGATAATCGCCTACGAACTCAACCTCTGCGAGAGCACCGTCAAGGTCCACATCCGAAATATCATGAAAAAGCTCAAGGCTACGAACCGCACCGAGGTAGCGTACAAGCTTAGACAGATGTTGCTTTGAGGGCCGCCTCGATCGGTCTTTGCCTGGCCGGTTCTGGCCATGCAACTGCCGGATACGTTAAGGGCGGGCCCCACAGGTTCGTCGTTCTGAACTAAGGTTTCGAAGGTCGATGGTCCCGTCCGAGCGTTTTCGCGAAACGGGCTCGCTAGGCGTGTGTCCAGGCACGTTCCTGGCCAACCGTCGCGGACGCTGCCGTTACGAGAAATCCAACGCTGTCCTCTCCAAGCTCCGCGCCCCGATATGCGGCTTCGGCGGCCTTCAGCCCACCTGTCAGTCTGCGGACCATTGGAGCCGGTCCGAGTACGTCAAGTGGAAGGCCCAGCTGACCACTGGTGGGCCGTTTCGGTGGCCAGATCCTGAGGCCGAAATAGCTGGCGGCCGAGCGATCGACCCCGCCGCTGAATTGCACCAGCAGCGCCTGGTGAGAGTTCCGGGCAATACGGCCCAGGCAGTTGATGTCCATCGGTGGTTTGTCAGTTGGCCTCATCGCGACCACGATCACATCCCATGCATCGTCGGTCAGGAGCATGGGGTGCGAAAAAACACTTACTCTCGCCCCACCCTCGCGTAGCGTATGCTCAAGGGACGATGCACAGGGCGTGTCGCAGACGATGGCGAGCCTCGCGGCACGTTGAACGACACCAGCATCGCCGAGCAAGACGCAGCATAACCGCGCGAATTCCGGCAGCAGGTCTATGGCTGGGTGGCTGAGATTGGGGGCCGCAACTTTGATGCCGGCCTCATCACAGGCGTCGAAGTCCACAAAGCCCGGCCGAAGCTCCCATGGTTCAGCCATTAGCGAAACCACCGCATGGGAGGGTAAGAGTTCGATGAGCGATCTCGAAATCGGCCCGACCTCGAGACAGTTCGTGACGAGGTCGACGTCCTGCCATTTGCGGCTGTCGATGCGGTTCGTCACTTCAACGCGTTTGGAGACCTTGGCGTGTTTGGCAAATGCCAACGTCGCCTCTGCAGCTGCCGCCAGGCTCGGATGTCTGGACGATATGCGGGTGAGCGCAACGACACGGTCGGCATTGGCGAGCGCCGCCGCTGTGGCTGTCACCACTTGATATCCTGTCGTGGCGCCAACGACCACGGTGAGGCCGGAGAGATCGAGATCAAGCAAGGCTATTTGCTTGCGCACGATAGCAAGCATTTCGGCAAGGTCGATCTCGGGAACACGAGCAAACGACGTTCCGGCAAAATCATGTGGTAAAGGCATCAAGCTGGGCACTATGTTGCGCGCTCCACTATCAAATAGGCCTGCGATGTCGTTTAAGCGGACCAACCGCCCTGCCGGATCTTGTCTCGGCGCGATGCATGTGCATTTCCCACATTGTTTTGACGGATGCCTTTGCGGCCTCGCGCATTTAGCAAACGTGGTTCCTGTATCGCCACGAGCGTGACTGCCTGGATTGGTTGCCACTCTGATCTCTTGGTGGCTGAGCCAAGTCCAATGCAGGCTCTGGCAATACATCCGAACCTGCCTGAACTGCTACCGCAGCAAACGGATGCTAGGTGATACGCCGTTTGGTCAGAAGGCTTACAGACGCTACGCCAGCGACGCGCGGATCAGGCTAAGGGGTAAAGAGCGCCGAGTACGCCGCTACCTCCTTTGCTTCTCTTGCGAAGAATGACAAGCCGCTGTGAAGTTGGGCACACCAACAGCGTTTCTTGGTGAAATCCCGTGACAATCAGCGCATTTGACATAAAGCGCCGCAGAGCCGGCATCCACATCGGCCAAAACCTCCGTCCGCTTGGAGGCCGGCCCAAAAGAATGATGGACATGATTGTCGCATTGATAGCGCTTGTCCTTGCTGCTCCGGTCATGTTGGTGGTTGCCCTTTTGATATTGGTGACTGACGGGGGACCGGTGGTGTTCTCCCATACCCGGGTCGGGTTCAACGGCAAGCGCTTCGCCTGCTACAAATTCAGGACCATGATCGCGAACTCGGAGCGGATCCTGGCCGACTATCTCGCCAGCAATCCCGAAGCCGCCAAGGAGTGGAAGCAGAATTGGAAATTCAAGAAGGACCCGCGCATCACATTCCTGGGGCATATTCTCAGGAAATCGAGCCTGGATGAGCTGCCTCAACTCATCAACGTGCTGCGCGGCGAGATGAGTTGCGTCGGCCCTCGTCCGGTCATTCCCGACGAACTTCAACGTTACGGCTCCTGTGCGATCGATTATCTAAAAACCCGACCGGGGCTAACCGGCCTGTGGCAGGTGACCGGCAGAGACGCAATGGATTATCCCAGTCGTGTCTCTATCGACAGCCGCTATGTGCGGGAATGGTCCCTATGGGCCGATGTCGCTATTCTCGTCCGGACTGTCGTCGCGGTGATGAAATTCGACCAAGCGTCTTGAGTAAAGCGCGTCGCAGCGAAACGGATTCAGGCGACGCGCTTTAAGTCCTTGTTTTGATGCATGTCGTTCTCCAAAACCGCTGCGCACTTTTGGGCGACATGCATTGGCGAGAGAAAGGCAGCGAACCCTATCGGTGTGGCTGCGTCGAACACGTCCGGCGCCGGCGACAACACGGCAGCCGCGGTCCGTCATGGCTCATGGGTGAGGCCGCGACGCCACACGACGCCAAGGAGAACGCCGAGCAGGTAGGCGCACTGCAGCGTGACAACGAAAAGCAGGATCGAAAGCAGACGGTCCCAGTCAAGCAAGCTGCCGATGCCGCCTGCAACGGCGCTGATCAGGACAATCACCGCGGTCGTGACGATGAGTGCCGGTGCTCGAACACGAAATCCGAGCAAAATGCCGGTCCCGCCGACGGCGATTAAGCCCCAAAGCACGGCGTTCTCCTATGGTGTGGAAGACTCAGTGCCACGCCCAAGTCTCGCACATCTCAGAATCCGTACCAATACCCAATCCGGCAGCACTGCCTGACCTGCTCCTGATCAGGCGGCAGGAATCGCCGCGCCGCCGCCGCTTGCACAAAAGGCGTAGGACATCTTCTCCCAATGGACGCTTTTTCGCTCATTTCCTTGTCTATCCGCGCAGCCTACGCTGCATGAAATAGGTGCGCGGAACATTCACCCGCGGTGCGGCAGCGCGCCTTTAATCCCGCGTTGGTGCGCAGTTGCTGCGTAGCGCTTTCAGCGTGACGCCCATCTGAGCCCTGGTCAGCGTCGTTGCCTGTGCCGAAACTGCAAAACGCCTTCATCGGGCCGAAGCGGCCTTGGCGACTGCCGTTCTGGCGACATCCGGTTGCATCATCGTTCTGTCGCTGCTGTCGATGCTCTACGCACGATGTGCGCGGTTTTCACGCAGGTGTTGGGCTTCGCCATAATTCCAGCGGTCGCAGAGGGATCACAGGATCGGTTTTTGCGCTGGCTTCGGCGAACATCCGTGGGTTCCGTCGCCTTGAAAGAACCTAGCGGCTTGCGATTGAAAGCCAGACAACATGTTGCTGTGGCTACCCGATGAGCCAATCCTGTCCGCATTGTCGCTGCCGCCGTCCGGTTTCAGGGTGCTGACGGGGGCTGACGCGCGCGAACACTGGAACAAGGCGCATCTCCAGTGGGTCGCGGCACATCAGAACGTGGCCCGGTTTCTCCGACGAAGCGCTGCGAGAAGTCGCATCTGTCGGCGAGCTGATTGGACAAAATGGAAGTCCTGCCGAGAGGGCATTGCCGCATCACCCGTTGAACACACCTGCTTTGCAACAACAGCTTGGACCGTCATCGCGTTTCGGCAGGCGGGGAGGGGGCTATCCGATGAATCAGCACGAGCCGGTTAAAAGAACGGCGGCGCTCAGCCTCGCCGCTCACAGTCGTGCGACGTTTGTGACCCAGGGGCGGCTGGTACGCCTCAGAGGGCAAAATATTCTGTTCAGTCCATCTCGGCAGGCCATTTTCGCCGTCAACGATACTGCTGCCGAGATCTGGCGCTCCCTGGAAGGAGGCATGCCGCTGGACGCCATCTCGGGCGAGATGGCGCGCGCTGGCGTTGATAGGCCCGAGGCAAACAGGCACGTCGAGGCTGCGCTAAGGGATTGGCAACGGCTGAGCCTGATACGGCCCCAGGCGCCGTTGTCCGCATCAGCTCATGAGACTGTGAGTCAGGTGGTCGCCATTGCGGGCCTTAACATGCGCATCGTCTACTCCGCAGCCTGCGCTTTTCCCGCGATCGCCGCATTCCGGCATCTCGAGGTCCGAAGCGAGACTGCTGACGTTCTACTCCAGCCGGTCGAGCATGAAGGGCAGGTCCACTTGTTCCGGGATGGCGACTGGGTTCTCTCCTGCTCGCCCGACGAATTGGCCGTCATGCTGAAAGGGCAATTGCTGATCGAGGTTCTCGATCGCGGCGCCTACGAGCTTGCTCTGCACGCGGCTGCGCTTCTCAGAAATGAACGCATCGTGCTTCTTTGCGGCAACCCGGGCGCAGGCAAGACAACGCTGACCGTGGCGTTGATGCATGCTGGATTCGGTTTCGCTTCCGACGATGTCACGCTGCTGGACTCCCGGGCGCACGGCGTGGGTTTGCCGTTTGCCCCCGCTGTCAAGGCGGGAGCATGGCCGCTTCTGGCCGAACACTACCCCGACCTCGATGCTATTCCGGTCTGTCGCCGGCCGGACGGCCGGCGTGTTAGGTTTGCCGTGCCCAAGGAGTTCCTGCCGCGCCCGCCCGTGCCAATCGGCTGCGTGATCCAGCTCCGTCGAAGCCGCGACGCGAAGGCTTGCCTGGAGCCGATCGAGCCAGCCAGCGCATTGCGCGTCCTGCTCAATGGCGCGTCCGCACGCGGCCAAGAGCTGAATGCCACCGCCTTCGACACATTGACCCGAGTCATCGGATCTGCGGGCACCTATTGCCTGACCTATTCGAAGCTCGATGATGCGGTAGAGCTGATCACGAAAGCATGCCGATGATGCGCAGGGGGCAACGCACCGGATGCAAAGATTAACGTGACAACTTGATATACTCCCAACCATCCATAGCGGAGGAGCCATCTATGAAAATTGGCAATCGTTCCCTAGTAGCGATCGGATCGGCCCTGCTGCAGGCGCGACACTATACAGCCGCCGTTAACATGATAAGAACTTACGACCGCCCGGCAGAACTAGCCTTCCGCTACGTTTTAGCATCGGGGAAATATCCGGCTTCCATTGCACTGAAGACGCCCCTTGGACCGTTGACCCTGACTGCATACACACATCACGACATATTGACAGTTAACGAAATTTTTTGCCGGATAGACTATCCGGCAACTGGTAGAGATACCATCATCGTAGATTTCGGGTAAAATATCGGCATATCAGCGGCTTGGTTCTTGACCCGCTCGCCCGATTCTTTCGTCTACGTCTATGAGCCACTTGGTTTCAACATCGAAAGACTGCGCCAGAATTTGGCTCGGTTTGAAGGCCGTTACAAGCTGCACCCTATCGCAGTCGGGACAACAAACGGCACTGTGGAATTCGGCTGGGAGGAAACAGGCCGATACGGCGGGGTCGGCATGAAAACCGGAAATTACATCTCCGTGCCGTGCGTTGACTCCAATACGGTTCTTGGGGAGGCGATTGCAAAACATGGCGGCATCGACATCCTGAAGATTGATATCGAAACCATGGAACGGGAGCTCACCGAGCGTATTCCATTCGAGTTCGCTAAGCACATCCAGCGCATTTACGTGGAAAAAAGTTTCGATCCGAATCCGCTCGGAAGGACCCACGATTACAGGCAGTATGGAAGCGTAGCGCAGTTCACCCTCCGGGGCGGGAATTGATCCTGCCGGAACCTGCTTATGCTGCCGAGCATCTTCCCCTTTCGTCAGCAAAGAACCTAGGTTTACATTCGGCGCTCGGCTGTCTGAGAGTCCGCGCCGAAACTCACCGGTGTCGCGCGATTCGCCGCACAAGGATCATGACGGCCGCTGCATAGAGGAAGGCTGTTGCCGATTCGATGCTGGCCTCGGCGTCCTTCCATAGCCGCCTGTTGCGGCTGATCCAGGCAAAGAAGCGCTCCACAACCCAGCGTCTCGGTTGCACGGTGAAGCCGACCTGATCGGGTTTTCTTTCAACGATCTCGACAGCGATCGAGGTGGCCTCGGCCACACGCGGTCCCTGATATCCGGAATCGGCGAACACCTTTCGGATAAAGGGGAATGGTCGCCGCGAGAGGTCCAGGACCGGCGCCGTCGCGATCTGGATGCTGGTGGGATGCGGATAAAGGACAAGAGCCCGACCGTCGGTGTCGACCAGCGCATGGCGCTTGCGGCCTTTGATCTTCTTGCCGGCATCATAGCCGCGCGGCCCGCGACTCTCGCAGGTCTTTACGGTCTGGCTGTCAATGATGGAGGCCGTGGGTGAGGCCTCTCGGCCGCAACGTTCGCGATCCAGCATCAGGAGCTTGTGGTTGATCTTCTCGAAGAGGCAGGTGTCGCGGAACACGCAAAACCAGCGAAACACCGTGCTTTTCGGTGGAAAATCCGATGGCAGAAGACGCCATCCGATCCCGCCGCGCATGACGTAGAAGATCGCGTTCACGATCTCGCGCAATGGCCATTTGCGCGGTCGCCCCGTCGGGCGCACCGTGGGCATGAGTGGTGCGATGTCCATCATGTCGGTTTCGTAACGCAGGCTTTCGCGGTTATGCTGGCGGCGAGTAGCTGGCGTCCACATCAGGTCTCTCCAATCAGGCTTCGACAACCCGTTGGAATCACGACCGCGCCAGCTGCTCAACCCTTCGGCGAGATCACTATTGAAGGACATGTTTTTGTATGGATGTAGATCCACACGAATCCACTAACCCATTGAACTAGATTTATATAAATCATGGCAAAGACGGCTATCGCTCGCCTTGCTTGGCTTGGGCGGGATACGGAAAAACGTGATACAAATTTCCGAAGCGCCCACCACCATGATCGCTGATGATCGGCGGCCGAATCGTACCTCCCCCGCAAGCATCGCCCGTTTAAAAACCAAGGGCTCTGGGGCTCTGGCGGGCAGAGCCACCGCTCCAAAACTTTCGAGAAGGGCTCTAAGCCTTTTGGTGAACTAGTACGCCCGTACTGGGAAGAATAGGGTAAGTCTGCGAAATCTTGGAACGCTTGTGGGAGGTTTGACATGCCAACCGAAAAGACAAAATGCTCGCAACTGACGCAGGAAACTCTGGTTTCAGAGTCTCAGGCGCGCCGGGACTTTCTCAAGAAGGCGGGGCGTTTTGCTGCGGTGACACCGCCAGCCATAACGCTTCTGCTCGGCACAAGCTTGAGCTCAAAGGCGATCGCCAAATCGGGAGGATCACGCCCGGGCAACGGCTGGGGAGACAAGAACCATATTCACCTTGGCCCTCCCGGCCAAGTGTAAGCTCCTTGATCATCACGGTCGCTGAAAACAGCGTTTTGAGGACGTAGGGCTTTAGAGTCCCCAATAGGGGATCTGTAAACTCCACGCCTTTAGGCGGCTGGGATCGCAGCGCATTGTGTCCGACAGCCGAGCTTTCTAGGATGAAGATGTCGACCGAGCTATGAGATTCATGGCGTAGCACAGAGGTCCAATAAGTCCTTGCGCGATGCAGGGTTCGATATCGCCGGTATTTCGTGCACCGCTACTATGGACCGCGAACGCTCGATCGCGACCACCGCATCTCCGCGCCGACAGTGAAAATAAAACATCGGAGTCATGGAACTTTTATAGCCGACGGAAAATGCGCCTTTTCTCAACAGGATTTGGAGCATTGGACGGATCACGTTGGTGCCAAGCAATTGCATCCATGACCGCTGCAACATGCGGGCCATCGCGGGTGGGGACAGTCGGTCCCGCGTCCCGACCTGCGGCCGGCTATGCTGACGCTCCTGCGGCTATCCCGTTAACCGCCCGCGGCGGGGGCGAATTTCCTCCGTCCAGCGCGCGACAATCGTCCGCTATTGCGGACGCGCGCGGGACTTCGGTTTATAGGCCGGTTCTTTAAGGCGCCGGTCTTGCCGGCGCGCGATCGGAACATCGCGAGTTCTGGGGCATTGGTGATGGACGCCATTGTAAATGCCGACGGATTCAGGCGGATTCAAGAGATGCGACGCTCGATCACGAATGTCTGGGATCTGGTCAAAGAAAGCGTGGTCGGGTTCGTCAACGACAATGCTCTTAGTCACGGCGCGGCAATGGCTTTTTACGCCACCACATCCCTGGCACCAATTTTGCTGATCGTGGTCGCAATTGCAGGTCTCGTTTTTGGTCACGACGCTGCCCAATTGGCGTTACCCGCTCAGATTTCGGGGCTGATGGGGCCAGAGAGCGCAAATCTCCTTCAAGCCGCGCTGGAGAGCGCATCAAGCAGGATATCCGGAAGCTGGGCCGCGATGATCGGAATAGTCACCTTGTTGGTGACTGCGTCGGGCATCTTCGGCGAAATGCAGCAATCGCTGAACATGATATGGAAGGTTGAAGCTCAGGGAAGTTCGTTGTCGCGCCTGGTTCGCGCCCGCGTTATGTGACCCTACCGCATCATTCGAATAGCGCGGCAGCTTATCCACTGTCAAAAGTGTTTTTCAATGAAAGAAGCTAACGCGAATGGCGGGTGGTGGTATGAACGCTGGCCGAGCGGAACAGATGACCGCAAAATCCGTCTGAGGCCAAATCTGCCTACAGTGGGATTGCGAAGGCCGGCGCCAGCTGTAGGCGCAGTTGATGGCAGGAGGTAGTGCGGCGGACCTCGCTGAGACTTGGCGCTACCTCTTTTGCTCGCCTATTCGTGCAGCAAGCCTCAGGGTCACCAGAGGCGCATCGATCGAATTCAAGCGAGCTTCTCCAGCGTGATCGAAGGCTTCGAATGGTTTGCCGGTCGCGTGGAAGACTGCACCCAGGCCCGGCTGGCATGCGGCCAAGAACTTGTGGGCCATGATGAGCGGAGGGAATTTCAATAGGGCGGCGCACCCACCAATCGGCTGAATCTCATGATGTATCTCATTGCCCGAACGGGCCGCACCAGCACCGCACGGTCAATCGCGGCGTATTTCTTTTCCTCGAAAAGCATAGTCTGCCGGTGGTAGAGCAGGTGGTAGAACGCGCCTCGACGAGGAGCTGCATAGTCGTCGAACTGACAAAGCCGCGCCAAGTTTTCCAGATAGAGGCCCAAGGCGAGCTTCCTGGCGCGGGACTGGAACCGGGAGCGAACCAGTTCCCAATCGACCAGTTCCCGGCGGCATATCTCGCGCGCGTCGAGGAGATGTCTTAGATGCAGCGTTCCGAACAACAGTCCCCGATCTTGAATCATGTCGTGTCCGATCAGGAAGGAGAGCCGGTCGGCCGGAGCAAGGATTCTTGCATGCAAGGATCCAAGCGTGACATCTTCCGCATCGCGCGACATGTCTTCTACCGGCATCGCCTCCCATGTCCCAGGCGCGGCGCCATGGAGGTGCACCATCGCGATGAAACCGTCCTTGACGAGCTTTGCGATCGTGTGGCGGCTGGGTCCCTCCTCGCAGCGAAGATAGCCCACCTGTGTGAGGGCTTGCAGACCGCGTCCGGATTCATGAGGGCAAAGCAGGATGTCCAGATCGGCGATCATGCGAGCTGCCGAGAACGCATCGTCGGACTTCACCAAGCTGCAGGCACCCGTCAGAAGGATAGGTGATATTCCGGCGGCGTTCAGAGTTTTGAGCAGGTCTTCCAGCTGCTCCGTCAGGTGCTTGTTTCGAGCCTCATTTAATTGATGAATTTCCTGCCAATAGCTCAGGAAATCCATTTGCTGCTGCGTATCCGGCCTATGTCCGACCATTGCAACAAAGAGCTGCGGCGTGACCAGATGCCTGTTCGTGAGATCGGTAATGCCGGCGAGATCAGTTGGAAAAGAGCTCGTGCCCTCCAGACATCCGGCGAGTGTCTCCAAATGACAGATGGCAACTGGTTTCCGCACCTTGCTCAAGAGGGTCATTGTCTCGGTCCAGATATGGCTGGCTAGTCAGTCGGTTGAGTTGTGAGAGCGGCAGAGGAGCCGGATGCGTCGAAATTGTTGTCGAGCAGAATAGCCACATCGAGGATATCGCCGGCTTCGACCGGTGAATCTTCGTCTGCCATCAGGCGAATGCTTTTGTTATCCGATGGACGATGAATGGTAATCCGCACGACGTTGCGCAGGTCATCAAGGCTGTTTTGTTCGCCATAGGTGGAAACAAAGGTGAGCTGTTGGGCAAGGAAGTTTGCCTTGTTCTGTGCCTTGGCCATGGCCATCTGTGCTTCCTGGATTTGCGATATGATCGCGACCTTCCGCGCAGCTGTCAGTTTTTCTACCTCGCTCTCCAGTCCCAAAAGATCCTGTTGCTTTTTGCTCGCCTGCACCTCGAGCTGAGCCAATTCGGCCAGGTAGTTGTTGTAACCACGCTCGGCCGCGAGCAAATCGGAGTTCCTAATGAGCGCCTTGGATTTGAGTTGCCTGGCGGTCTCAACTTCCTTGAGCTGGTCGGCAGTTACCATTTCCTTCTTGCTTCGAGCCCGCGAGATGGATTCCACCTCGCGGGCTGCTTCGGCGATCACCGCCCGCAATTCCCGGACCTGCCGATCGAAATCGGCTCGGCGAACCTGAAGTTGCGCTTCCTCCGAGGAAATGATGTCCGCCACCACTTCAGGCGCCAGTTCGACAGGGATTTTGGCCGGTGGCGAAAACGAACTGCTATCCCGAAGCTCCGCTCTCAGGCGCTCCAACTGGACCTCGTACCTGAATATGTCGATGATCCGCTCGACCTGGTCGCTTCTTATATCCGCGATTGTAAGCGAGGGCGCCTTATCACCGATCCGAACTGCCTTGAAGCCGCCGGCAATCACCAGCGCGTGTCGGACCGACATTCCCGGTTTGTAAGGGTAGGCTCCGGGCTGGGCGACCGCCCCGCTGATGAAGAACGGCCGATACTCCGCAATGTCTACCTGAACGAACGGATCAAGGAGCAGTTCGCGTTCCCGGAATGCTTCCTCAATGCTTTTCACGAGGTTGCGAACCGACTGACCTTCCGCCTTGACTTCTCCCAATAGCGGCAAGGTTATGATGCCGCCCGGGTCCACAGTCACCTGCAGCGGATACACCGGTTCGCCATATACTGAGACGCGAAGCACGTCCCCGGTATCCAGGCGGTAGTCGTCAGCGGCCGCCTCGTCGGGATGCAACGTGCCAACAAACAGCAAGCCAAGGAACAGGAGGCCCAAGGTTCGCCAACGCGCAATTCCTGCGCGACGGAAGGTAGCGGCGTGATGCACATTGGGGTGCCACATGGTCAGATGCATTGGAATGCCTTTCGACTGTCGAAGAACGATCCGATACGCGTGGCGCTCGGATCCAGTCGGCCGGCTCGCGGCGGGCCACCGACTCTTTTGTGTTCAACCGGAACCAACTCTGCTTGACGTCGTCGCCCCGTTTTGCTTCGATTCCGCCTTGCGAGAGGATAGCGCCTTCTGCGCCGTCATGGTGGTCTGGTACCGTACATCGCTCTTCGGAACGCCTGCGCCACCGCACGGTCTGTGGTTAGGTCGCGGCAGAGTCGGACGACTGCAGTTAGAGAGCCGAACCAACTCTACTACCAGCTCTTGACTCTCTCCCGGCCGCGGCGGCCAGTTTGAGCGCTCGCTGCCTTCCTGGTTGAGGTCGAGGGAGGAGCGAGGAAGGGGCGCCCATCATGTCCACTCTCGCGCTTGCCGCGCGTCGGCGTTCTTCGGCCAGAAGCAGGTCCTGAATAGTGGATTCAGCCGAGGCGAGATCATTTTGCAAATGCGACGCTTTACCCGTCGTCGCCGCCAAGCAGAACGTTCCCAACACCATGTTGGCGCTCAACAGGAACAGAACCGTCATGACGAGCTCCAGTGCCGAACTTAGGAATAGCAGTGCGATGGCGCCGTTCGCCAGGAGACCGAACAAGGCGTAAGATTGGCGCCGGGCCAAGATAAGAGGCGGCGCCAACGACAGGCTGATCAGAGCCACGTCGCTGTATGATTGGGGCCAAGCGAACTGCAGTTCCATGGTCCTCGACCTCTTGTTTGACGACTGCGCCGCGCGGGCATTCCAGCCGGCCGCTCTTCAGGATATCGTTTGCGAGACGACCGAGTTCAGTGAAGCGCGGCGGTTGGGAAAGGGGTCCCGTTTACGTGCTGCGCCGTTTTCCTTTGGAGCCAGCCGTTGCAGACGCGGGCCGGCACGCCCTCGAACAACCGATCGAAAACGGCGCGCGCACCCGAAACCGTGTAGATTCCGGAAACAACCTGAGGCCAGTAACTGCAATCCTCATAGCGCACGATGTCCACGACCATTGCCGGGACGGCTGCGATGGAGAAAGCCGCACAAGCTGCAAACCGATGATGCCCCGCAAGGACGATCCACCTGTAGTTGTCGCCCCTGCGCAGTCCGATCACCTTCAAGGGATTCCTTCTGTTGAACAAATCAAAGCCGTTCGTGGCAATCGAGGCTATTAAGCGCTGAATGCGTTCCACCTCGAGGTTCAGCTTCTTCGCACCTACTGGGCCGAACGCAGTCAGCCCTTCGGAGAAAGATAACATCTTGCCGTATTGAAGGGCATCAAGCCCCATTGCGGTTTGTCTGCCGCGCAACGTTTCCTCGACCGACTTGTCCGCCCAAGGATACACCCATCCCGCGGCGGGAACGCCTTGCAATCCAGGTGCATCGCCCAGAGTGACATCCACCGCCTCGCGGGCGGTGGCCGGCTGGACGGATCCATAGAACTCTTCCAGGATGCTGCGAACCTTGGACGTCGCTTCCAAGCCTGTTTTCGCTGCCAGCGCGGTACGCACAAAGGGGTGGCATGCGGGACGGAATGGTAGCCCCAGGCAGTTCAGCCCCCTGGTATCCTGCAGCCGTATCTCGATTACAGCCGAGCCTCTGACGCGGGGCATGTATTGAAATGTGACCGGATCGATACCGGACCTCACGGTCGAAGACACCTCGGCCGCGCGAGGCACGCGGCGCACTTCGTAGCCAAGCGAGTTGATGATGTCCTTCGAGATGAACCGTAGCAGTTTCATGCTTCGCCTCTGGAATTTCGGTTATGCGCCGATCTGGACCCAACCAGACCGATGTTCGGCACCTGTCCAATATTCGGTGCACTGCAGCAGAACGCGTTCGTTGCCGTCGCGTGTAAGAATCTGGTCGGCTCTGCCGAGCAAGCGGCAGTTGGCATCGTGGGCGAGGGTGACCGCGGCGTTTCGGGCAGAGACGGTTATCTGCCGCCCGAGATCCGATTGCGCGGGTGCTGCAAGCATCAGCCGGTGCGGCTCACGAGCATCGATGCGGAAATCGGTGTAAACCACGGGAAAGCCATTCTCCCGGGTATCCGCGCAATCAACGAATAGTGTCTGAGCGTCGGAGGATGTCGTAGAAATCGCAATCGTGCCGTAAGAGGCTTCAAAGCTCGGAAGAGGAAGGTTTCTGTCCGCGTCCACCAACTGCTGATAGGGGCTGCCGCCAGCGCAACGCTGGTATTTCAGAAGCGTGCCCTTATGGCGCCGGTAGCGGACAATCCCGCCTGGCGCGTGGCATATCAGCGAGTCGCGAGTTTGCCCCACGACAGCCGATTGATCGTCGTATGCAAATGCCGCCTTCCGGTGCTCAGGGTAGGGTTGATGGACGACAAACGTTCTGGCGTCTTCGGCCCGTCTGGCGCCAAGCTTTATCAAGGCTTGCATATGCGGGTTGTCCTGGCAGCGCTCATGCGCCGTGACGACTCCGCCGGCGGTCGCCGCGTCCGTATAGACCATCGCCTGCCTGGCGAAATTGCTCTTGGACCCGGCGCCATGACGCAGCACCCCCTCGATCCAGGCTCCTTCGCGTAGGATGATGGGCACATCCAGCGAATTCTCTGCATACAACGTGTTGGCGGTAAGCGTCGCCTCCTGGACGTCGAAGGCAACAGCGGTCTGGGCGGTCCCGTTGCAGCGCATGAACACGGTACCCGCATTGACCGCAGTACCATTAACGAAACTCCGCGCGCCGTCACGCAGGGCAAGCTGGAGAACGTTGATGAAGCTGTCGTCGAAAGTATTCTGTCCTGCGAGCAGCGGGATGGGGCAGCTGTGGATCCATACTCTCGCGAAGGCGGTGCCGGTGAACGGGTCAGGATAAAATTCGTTCGTCGGGGCATCGAAGCGGGGTGTGCCGAACATGCCATAGGTGCCGAACGATAGGGTCAGATTGCAGTCCCAAACCGATCCACCGCCGCCTGCCTTTGCACCCGAGATGAGCAGGTGGTTGGATGACGCAAGCAGCGCAAGTCCATCGAAGGAGGACTCGCCCCTGAGTTCGAGTTGCCCACTATAGTGCGAATAGCGAGTTCCGGTCAGGTCGAACAGCACACGGACAGCGGTGCCAATCGCTGGAAGATTGCCCTGGCGATTGCGGCCGAGTAGCGGCTTGCCGTCCCATCCTAGGCATTCCGTGAAAGCCGCGTATGCCGCGCCTTTGATAACCCGAATAGTCGTGCCGTCGAAATGAGCCCGTGCATGTTCCCGCCCTGGAGAAACCGACCGTCCGACATAATAGGTGCCTTGGCCGAAGCGAACGGTTTTGCCTAAGGCAAAGGCTGCCGCGATTGCATCCGCGCTGTCGAACGATCGATCGTCCGGGCGCGCTCCAAACATCTCAGGTGTTATGGACATCTCCTGGTCCGCGCCACCGGATGCAGCGGGCGAAGCAACCGAAAGCGCGCCGATCCCGGCGCTCGTCATAGCCAGGAAGGCACGCCGGCTTGCAAGCAATGTCCTACCCGTGCGCATCATGTTCCAAGCGCCCGATTGCCGGGGACGTGGACGGCATCAGCTGACCAGCTCTTAGGGATGCCCGAAACGACACGGGTACACGATTGGCGTGGCCGCGCATGCCCGCTATTTCACGCATCGCCAGATCATTTCGCAGGATGCAGCCGAAGAATGTTGCCAGCGCTACCCACTCGCCAAGGAACAGATGTCCCGCATCGCCGGAGAGCCAAACCCGGAACAGGGGCAGGATGGGCAACATGGCCACCCATTCGAAGGGCAGCGGGAGCACCCAGCGCTGCGGGTTGCACGTGACCTTGAAGATGAAAGCCACCCAGATACCCGCCACGGCCAGGTAAAAGCTCGCCACGAGGAAGAAAGCAACTAAACCAGCCTGCACCCAGGCACTGAGAAACAGGTTGTGAATGAGACGCCCGTCATGTTCGGTGTAACCGTTTCCCAGCAGCAGGTTGTGTTCGATCATCTGAAGCGCCCAACCGTATTGGGCGACGCGGTTTTCCGTTGATGCGTCTTCGAATGCGAACCGGTCGGATATCATGCCGACCACCGGATTGTCCGTCAGGAAGATCAACACAGTTCCAAGCACAAGAATAATGGCAAGAGCCATCTTCATGACGAGGGCAGCCGTGCTCTCGTCGTAACGAGTGGCGCTTCGCAACAGGCTCGCCAGCAGCATCGACACGCCAGCAACGATGAGCACCGATCGCGTATTCAGCATGAGGATCAGGAACAAGGCGAGTAATGTCAGGCCGACTCCTCTCCAGTCGGTGCCGCGCCGGCCATAGCCAATCCGAAAGATCAGGCTCATCACGAAAATGCTCACTGCCACCCCGTTCTTTAAGGCGGCCGCCACA
This sequence comes from Mesorhizobium sp. M0496, assembly GCF_040321205.1. Lineage (NCBI taxonomy): Bacteria > Pseudomonadati > Pseudomonadota > Alphaproteobacteria > Hyphomicrobiales > Phyllobacteriaceae > Mesorhizobium > Mesorhizobium sp. M0496. The sequence goes on from NZ_JAMYRC010000012.1 coordinate 21,161, forward strand.
GCCAGTTCTTCGCCGTCGCTATATGCGTTGAAGACGGCGCGGAAGAAACCATAGACAATGAAATCGAAATCGCCCGTCGTGAGAAAATGTTGCAAAGCGACAAACCAGCTCAAGCCCACATCCCTCGCGATGATTTCGATCACTAGAATGAAGAGAGAAATGCCGATACCGGCGCCGGTGCGAAGGGTGCGGCCAGGATCACGCGCCTGGACGATAAATGCCGACAGACATAGAGCGCCCGTTAGGTAGAAGATTTGGCGTGGAGCCATGTTCTGGCCAGGTGAACCGTACAGCGCCAGCGTCAGCAGGAGCAGATAAACGCCATAGGGAACCAGCCAAGACGCATTCCTGCGCAGCACCGCCACGAAGCCACGACGCATTCCGGCACTGGCCAAGGTTAACATGATCAGCAAGATGATGCCGAGGTAGGCAACCTGGACTGAAAATCCTGCGGTTTTCAATATTGGCGCCCACTGAACCGACATCAGCGCGATCAGCAGCCCCGCCGGATGAAAGGCTTTCAGAACGCTCACCTGAAACTCTTTCTGTCGGCGCTTATGCGGTCATAGATGGCCAAAAGCTCATCGGTGTAGTCATTATAGCCGGGTATTTTCGCTCCGGCCGCGTAAGCGACATGACTGAGCATTCTCGCCGTTGCGTCATGCCGAAGCTGGCCCATGAAGGCGGCCCATTGCTCCACATTGCCCGCCTCCACATGAAATCCGCTCTCACCGTGGCGTACGAGTTCCGCCGCGACGCTGCTGCGCGAGACAAGGACGGGAAGACCAAGCCGCAACGCCTCGGCGACGACCAGTCCGTAGGTTTCGTACCAGCGGCTTGGAAAGACAACGCAGCGTGCCTTGCGCATCCACGAGACCAACTGGTCTGAGTTCAGCCAGCCCAACATAACCGCATCCGGATTGGCGCGCGTAACCGCGTCCCGTGCTTCGCCGTCGCCCGCGAAAGCAATCTTCACGCCGGCGATGCGTGCGGCGGCGGCGGCAATGTCTGCGCCCTTTTCTGGCGAGAGACGACCAATGAAGAGGAAAGTCTCATTATCTTCCGCAGTCACCCGCTCGTCGCTCCGGATTTCGACCGGGTTGGGAAGATAGTGCCATCGTGCATCAGCCGGGAAATATGGGCGCATCAGGGAAAGCTGCCTGGCGGTGAGATAGATGACGTCCCTCAATCCTCTCGGCATGAGGCCGAGCGTCTGCACTACTACTTGCCGCGCAACGCGCCAGGCCTTATGGCCCGCGTGGCGCGGATCGCACTGCGTCGTCAGGCATTTGGCGCCGAGCGCCCGTTTTTGGCAGATCGTGCCGGTTTGATAGTTGTAGAAGCCGCCGTTAGGGCAAGCCAGGAAGTATTCATGGAGCGTGAAGACGTGCGGCGTCTTGGCTTTGACCACCACCGGACCGATGCTCGGCGACAGGGCCTTTGACCAACCATGCACGTGGACGATCGTGGTGACAGGATCACGTGCATCTATCGCCCTTGCCAATGCGCGCGCCGCAGCCGGATTCCACAGCCCGCAGGTAGCGGCATGGAGACGGTCAGGATCTGAGAGAATATCGTGTGAGCCGGTGATCGTGCATTCGATACCCGCTTCATCAAGCCGAGGGTCGGCCGGACCTTGGCCCGCGACAAAGGATACGTCGAGCCCCTGGCGCTTGAGGTTCAGCGCGGATTCCAGCGCGATCTTGGCCTGCCCGCCGTTAACAAAGGCGTGGTCGTTTGCGATCACCACGCTTTTCACAGTCGAGTGTGTCATGGCTGTCGACTTTCGCTCAAGCCGCTCTCGGCGCGGCGGGGCTGGCGACCTTGGATGTGCTGTTCCGTGGCCAAATCGCGACGGCGACGGTCAGGACGCACATCCGGAAGACAGCCGTGGCCAGTATTGCACTGCCGGCTCCAAGCAATCCCCAAAGGGGAACGAGGATCGCGAGCAGGACAATGCATAGCGCAAGCGAGGCGGCCTGATACCTGAAGTAGGCCTTGAACCGGCGGTCCGAATGCATCAGGCTCTGCGGCAGCATCGCGAAGACCTTCACGCTGATCGCAAGGGCAATCAGCATCAGGAGATCGTTTGCCCGTGTGAATTCCACCCCGAAGAGAATCGCAAGGATCTGCTCGCCCGCGAAGTAGGTCACGGCAATGCTGCCTGCCGATACCAGGACCGCCGCGCCGAAAAGGGCAAGCAACGTGGTTCTGATCGCCTTGGTTTCACCGTCCCGCTTGAGCCTGGCGAAGTAGTTCACCAGCGGCTGCGAGGCAGCGTTGACGACGAGAGTTCCGGCTTGCTGGAAGTACGTCACCACAGTGAGCAGCCCCAAGGCTTCCAGCCCAAGCCACCGCTCCACAGCCATCCGTGGCATGCTGACCAGCAGGGAGTTCATGAAATGGCCAACACCGATTGGACCAATTTCCCGTGCGAGCCGGAGTAGCCGCTCCCATTGCCAGGAGGGCCAGCACCACAGGCCGGTGGCTATCCGGCATGCGCGAGGATAGTCGTAGGCCAACGATAACGCCGCCCATACCGTCAACTGGGCAAGGAATGCCACGCCGGTCTCCCCACCCAGCGAGAGCAGAGCGACAAAAGCACTGACCGTGAGCAGGCCCCGGATGGCGAGAGAACGCGCGACCTTGTCCATTCGGCCGGCCTGCTGGAACGCACCGTATGAAAGGTTGCTTATGGCCTCGAATGCTTTGGTGATCGAGAAGATCAGCACAATCAGGAAGGTAATATGAGACGCCGAAAGTGCGTAGCCTATACCGATCGATGTCAATGCCGCGATGGCCGCGGTGAGTAGCACTAGGCCAGCATATTCCGAAAAGGAAAAGAAGCCATGGACATCGGTTGCCTGGCCGGTTCGGATGCCCATGTTCGCCAGCATGAACACCGGTGTAGTGATAGCCATGGCAAGCCCGAATTCACCAACCGCTTCCGGTCCCTTGAAGCGGGCGAGGGCCGAAAGAACGCACATCTGCGTCAGGACATACCAGAGCTGGCCTGCGACCGAATAAGACAGGTTGTAGGCAAGGCCCAGCTCGTCCCTGTTCCGTCCGATGGCGATATGTTTTTCTTTATGCATGTGGATGCCCGAAGGCTGTTTCCGTCTCTCTCATTAAGGAGCGACGCGACGCTGGCTAGCAGGAACTGGGTTCCGGGACCGGCAACCTGTATGGCCGCTTTTTTCGGTGGCATAACGTTTTCCACCAAAGCTGCTCCGCGAGGCAGGATGGCTTCCTAGATCAGATGGCAAAGTCCGCGGCAGAAGCACCGTTCAACGGCACTTCAGGCAGCGCGCCGTTGACGCTACGCGAACCGTTAAGTTGCTCGACGATGGACGTCGTACTTGTGCCTCGCCAGTAGGGCAAGAAGACCAGTTCGACGCCGTAGAGTTCCAGGTCCTGTTCCGTCATCCTGATCTGATTGAGGTACGATTCTCGAGGCCAATCGTCACCGTGGACCATGACCGATGGCCTGAACCTTTCGACCATTGGCTTCAGGTCGAACTCGCCATAGATGACGGCATCCGTCACCCAGCGCATCGATCTGACGATGGCCAGCCTGTCCGCCTCACCAAACACCGGCCGCCGTTTGTACCTCTCGACCATCTCGTCGCTGTTCACGCCTACTACGAGCCGGTCCCCGAATTTGGCCGCCCGGTTGAGCAGTTCGACATGTCCACGATGAAACAGATCGAACACGCCCGAAACGAACACGGTTCTCACTTCGCCCTCCTGCCGTTCTGTTCATTGCAACCGGGGCCGTTCCATGCAGCCTGGCGGTCGCCGTTCAGTTGGATGCGCCACATGGCGGCGCAGCTGTGTTTCAGTGATGTGCCGGCTGTTGCGGCAATACGGCGTCAAGAAGCCGTGTCGTTGCCCGATCGTCCCGGTGCTTGTGAAAGCAGGCCACCACCGAGGACCGGGGCAACGCGTAGCGATCCGCTTCGAAAGTCTCGGCGATGGCGGATTTCAGCTGCTGGTAGTCGGACACGACAGGTCCTGCGAAGAAATCCTCCACCGGTTCGAGGGCGAAGCCGCGCGACCGCCGATACTCTTCAAGATCGGGAAAGGCGAGGATCACCGGCTTGTCGAGAATGAGGTAATCGACATAGACGGACGAGGCGTCCGTGATCAGAAGATCTGCCGCCCCCAACATCTCATAGAGACTGACGCCTCGCTCGCGCAAATCCGGCTCTCGCCAGATTCTTAGGCGATCCGATCGGATTTGGTCCGGAAAGTCGGGCGCCATGGGGTGCACCTTGAGGATGCAAATGCAGTTCTGCTCCTCTAGGAAGGCACAGAATTCAGCAGTATCCATGTCGCTCATCCCGAAGATGCTCGAATGCGCCACGCCATCAGTCCTTACGATCCCCCTGACGGCTTGACGGAAGGTGGGAAGCCACATGATCAGGCGGGGCTTGGTGTCCTTGCCGCCAATTCCGAGCTGTGTCTTGATCGCATTCGCCCGGCGTGCTGCTCTAACCATCACGTCATTCCGGGGAATGCCAGTCGTCAGGATTTCGGCAGCCGGCACTCCGAAACACTTGGCGACCAGTTCCCTGAACATGTCAGAGGTAGCGATCCCGAAGGTCGAGGGCGGGGGCGTTCTGCCAATGAGGTAGCCGATGCGCTTGATCGGCATGCCGTGCCAGACGTTGATGCAAATTTGTGAGCGCGGGGGTTTTGGGCTCAGATAAAGGCCATGCGTGAAGAAGATATACCGAGCCGTCAGATAGTGGAAGAAGCCTCTCACGCTCTTCCTGCTGCACCAATCGATGTTCGGCTCCTGCCTGCGGATTGATGGCGGCACTTCGCCTTCCGTGAGGACCACCACCGAGACGCTCTGCCGGAGAGCGAGCTGACGCGCAATCTCGATGGTGCTGTCTTCCAGGTCGGGAAACCCGGTAATGACTGCCTTTGCTTGCTTCGGAAGGTGCCGGTTGAGAAGCGAAATTGCGCTGCGGGCCAGTACCACGGCCAACTGTCCTATGCTTTGTCTGCTGAGTTGGCTCACCGATAGGACCGTCATTGGAATGTACCTAGGTCGGCCTGGGTCGCGGAAACAGCGCGGGCAGTGAAGTCATGGCCAACATTCAATCTCGCCGCGATCGCATGTCGCCACGCACTCGCGTTGAGCCCGAACTCGCGCTCGAGTTCGTGGATCATGTCCACGTATCGCCGCGACAGTATCTGCTCGGTTTCGGAGTCCCACATCTGCGAATTTCGCACTGGCCTGGTGTTCATGGCACGATAGAACCGTCGCAGAGTCTCGTAGCCGGCGCCCCTCGGAATAAGCGATCGCACCCGGATATTGACCTGCTGGACCCAGCGGCTTCTTACGACGTAAGAGCCGTTTTCGGTCGGAAAGCCGTATTCTCGGTAAAATTCCGTCGATATGCCTAACACCTGCGCGAGTGATTCCATGAATGCGCGCTTATCGCGAACCATGTTCTCAAACAGGTAGACATGCATCCGCTCGCGACCGCAGCCGGCGCGCCAACGTCGCAGATGCTCCAGATAACTTGCATTCGTTAGCGCCTGCCTTGCAAGCTCATTGCCCTTGAAAGTGCATGTACCAAGATCAGCGGCTGCCACGAAGTCCCGGAATGACATGGCACCCGGAATCCAGTCCCAGTTCTCCCGGAAATATCCATAAAGCGACTTCAGTTGCGCCACCGGCTCGCGCAGAATGAAGATGAATTGCGGCTGGGAGGGCAAGCGCGGCAGCTCGCGAAGGGCAGTCTGCGAGTACATGTAGCTAGGTGTGGACTCGACGATCACGCGCGCGGATGGGTCGCAATGTTCGAAGAGCATTTCGTAGCCAGCAAGACCGCTTTCCGCCCAGTTTCGCTGCTTGAGGTACATGTGCGTGCCCGGATCGACGAAATAGTAGGTCTCCTTCTCCGTCGAACCCGCGACCTCGGGGTGATCAGTCAGCCAGCGGAACAGGGAACTCGTGCCCGCCTTTGGAGCGCCGACAATGATACAGTTGGGAAGCATGGGACGGTTCCTACGCCCGTTCCCTCGGAAACGTGCCCCGGCGACGGAGGGCAGACCGTCGGGCGGGAATGGCCGCGGCCGCAACGGGCTGGCGGCTGGTGGCAAGTACCCACCGATACAGCGTTTCGATAAGATGATTCATCCGATCGGAGGTGAATTCGGCACGGAATCGCGCTCGCGCGACTTTGCCGAACTTCTTCAATTCGGCTCGGTCTAGACCGGCTAGGACGCGACCCAGCTCGCCTGGCCGGTTGATATCGACGATCAGGCCATCGAGCCCGTGGCGCACGACTTCCGGCAATGCACCGCGGTTGCTGGCGATGACAGGAATGCCGCTGCGCATCGCTTCGATGGCTGTAAGGCCGAAGGCCTCCCAGCGGGACGGCATCACGAGCGCGTCCATGCGCGGCAGCATCTCAAAAATGTCGGCGCGGGAGAGCCAACCATAGAACTTGACGTTCTTCGGTATTTGAGGGACGGGCAGGGAACCCCCGAGAACCGGTTTGCCCACGACGTGCAACCGTATGTTTTCGCAGCCCGCGTGCCCGATTTCCCTGAGCAGGATATCCAGTCCTTTCTGCCTGTCGTGGCGGCCGATAAAGATTAGGTCGAGACAGCCCTCATCCCGGGGCCAGACCTTGGGCTTTGCCCCGTAACCCGGGGCAATTCCATTCTTTATCGTTCGCATCTTGGATGCCGGTATGTGATACCGTTGGCCGAGCGTATGCTCGGCGTCGGAATTGACGATGATTACGTCAGTCAATGCGGCCAGAATTCGTTCGCACAGACAATAGAACTGCTTCTTGACGGCGCCGACCTCCATTCCGAAGGCCCAGCCGTGGGGACAATAAACGATTCGTGGTCTGGCTGGCCGCAACGCGAGCATCGGTCTGACCACCGCTCCAGCGAAACTGGAATGGAGATGCACGATCGCCGGATCGAGGGTTTTGATTGCCTTCAGCGCGACTGCGCCGAAAACCAGGAGACCCAGAGGTGTGCGTCCAAGGCTCGGAAAGGTGATCGTCTGCTTCGGGCTGACAAATGGCAGATACTCGGCACTGCCTTCTGGCACTACGAAGAAGATGTCCTCTGTGCCCTCCGATTTTAGCTGGCAAGCTGCAATCTCGTCGAGATAGGTGCCCACGCCTCCCGCAATTGACTGAGCAATGTGGATCACGCGCATTTCGCACCATCCTTTTTGGTGGCTAAACGGCATTGAAGATCGATGAGTTGATTCGGAGCAGTTGGGGCCCGGTTGCGTTGTTAGTATTCAGATGCCTTCGGCAATAACCGAACCAACAAGCGAAATATCTCAAGCTGCCGCAGTTGCGGTGAAATTTAAATCTGCCACAACGAACTAAAGTTTAGTTTACGATCCAACGGTTGTCAAGAAATTACTCTGATAATTTCTCTCGACAACTGAACAGAGACTTTCCGTTCCATCATGGTAAGAAGTATTTGGATTGCTCCTGAGCTCTTTACGCTATCCAGCATTCCAATCTGCTCGGCGAAGGCTCCATCTGAAACGCGCACCGTCTGGCCCGGCCTCAAAATCTCCCTTGGCCGCAGGATGCCGTCGGGACCGGTAGCTGCCATCACTGCTTCCACAAGCCCTATTCGGAATGGCAAAGGTCGGTCGCATGCCGACAACAGCTGTTCCACGCCGACCGTCGAGTTGATGCAGCGCCAGCGATCGCGCTCAAGCCGGAGAGCGATGAAGAGGTAACTCGGAAAATAGGCTTCTTTGGCCACCGTCACGCGCCGTGCATGCCGAATGGTGCGGATCCGGCGCGGCAAGAAAGCCCTGAAGCCCTGCCGTTCCAGATGACGCAACGCGTTTTCTTCCGCATGCGGCTGCGTGTGGACGGCGTACCAGCGAGCAGCTTGCCCTTCCGTATTCCCGACTTCTATCGACTCATATGAAAGCTGATGACTGGTAAGCATGACACACCCATATTCATTGGAGGCAGGACGTAGACGCCGCTACACCGGCGGTCACATCGCGACATACGGACCATAGGAGTCGCCATAGCTCGCAGCCTGTTTTTCATTGATCATCGTCATTGCGATTCCGGCCACCTTCGTGCCATTCAATCGGCGCAGCGCGTCTGCCACGGCTTCTCTGGGGGTGCTGTTCCACTTCACGACAAGAGCGACGAGGTCCGCATGCTTTGCCAGCACAGGCGCATCGGCCATCAGGCAGATTGGCGGCGAGTCCACGATCACCATATCGAATGATCTACGGGCGGCGCCGAGAAAGCGCGCCATGCGGCTCGATCCTAGGAGATCGGACGGATTGAGCGTTCCTTTGCCTGCAGGCAGCACATAAGTGGCCGTGTGATCGTCAAAACGGACCATGCTCGGCAGACGCCGCAGGTCAGTGACCAGGTCGACGAGACCGGGCAAATCGGACATGCCAAAATGTTTCGTCAAGCCGCTGCGCCGCAGATCCGCATCGACAATGAGCACTCGATATCCTGCGGAAGCTGCCGAGATCGCGAGGTTGATGGCGGTGGTTGTCTTGCCTTCACCGGCAACGGCGGAGGTGATCTGAATGACCGGGGCGCGACCTTGGTCGACATCGTCGAGCAATGCGTGACGCAAGCTTCGGATAGCTTCGCTGTACCCGGATCTCGGTTCCAGCCTGAACAGCGCCGGCTGTGCGGATTGTTGGCCGCGGATCGCTGGCAGCTTCGGCTCGCTGAGCTTCGGGACAGAAGCCAGGATCGGCAGCCCCAAATCTTTTTCCGCTTGGCCCGTCGTGGCGAATCCGGCATTAAGGAGCTCGCGCGCAAGCGCGCCACCGGTGCCCAGGCCGAGACCGACGATTAAGCCAAAGAGAATAATGATCTTTTTCGGAGGATAACTCGGCGTTTCGGAAACCGAGGCCACGGATATAATCCGGACGCCGCTGTCGCTAAAGGTCTTTTCTTCGTCGGCCATCTTGGCACGCGACAGGAACGCTTCGTAAAGGGCCTTGTTGGCATTAGCGATCCGCTCCAGTTCGCGCACCTGGATGGCAATTTGATTGTCTGCCGCGGTCTGGCCGGTCGCCTGTCCGAGCGAGTAGGCCAGTGCAGCTTCGCGCGTCTCCGCCACCTCTAACTCGTTCGCCAAGTTACCGACGATGCGTTTGACCTCGCTAGAGATTTGGAATTCCACATCACGTCGCTCTGCCTGGACCTTGCTGACCTCGGGATGGCGTGCGCCATAGTGCGACACTAGGTCCGCTTCCCGGCGTGTCACTTCGGCGTGTTGCGTGCGCAAGGCTTTGATGACCTCTGAGCCTAGCACCTGCGGGATTGATTCGAGATCGCCACCGGAGGCGAGGAGCTTTTGAGCCTGCTCGAACTGAGCACGCCTCTCTGCGAGTTCAGTGCGCGAGCCAATGAGTTGCAGGTTCAATTCCGATAGCTGTTGTTCCGTCAACGTGCCGGCTCTGGTCGAAACAAGGTTGTTTTTGGTCTTGAATTCCTCGACCGCATCTTCAGCGTTCTTGAGCTGCGTCTGCAGAGCAGCGATCCGCTCAGTGAGCCATTTCGACGCTCGTCCGGCATGGTGATAGCGAACCTGAAGCTGATCTTCGGCATAGCCCTCGGCTACGGCATTGGCAATCAAGGCTGCCTTTTCGGGATCGCCTGAGGTTACCGCGATGTCGATCACATAAGAACGGCCCTCTCGCCATACCTCGAGCATGTCCTGCAATCGGCTCACGGCTCGCGATGACAAGTCGGGAAGGGCCGTGACTGGATGGTGCTCGATAGGCTCGGTCGTCCCAAACACTTTCAACCAATCAGCGATCCTCGCCGGGATATTGTCCGTGAGCGACGGCTCCTCATCACTAATGAATTCGGGATCGTCCAACAGATTGGCGTCGCGGACGACACGTTCCAGTAGCGTGCTGGAGGTGAGAACAGACACCTGGCTGTCTATAAACGAAGAATCGGACGCCGACGCGCTCGCCGGCGAATCCGTTGAAATCGGACTCGCGCTTGGCTGTTCGAGCAGGAGTTTCGCCGTGCTGGTGAAGGCTGATGAAATATTCGTTGCGACGGCAACCGCGGCTATGGTCAAAGCGGCTGCTACCACCGCAATCAGTTTCCAGCGGCGTCCGTAAAATCTGAGAACTTCTCGCAAATTGAGATTAGCCTCGAGGCTGGTCTCCCGCCGCTGGGTAAGCCCTCTGATCGCGGAAGTGGAACTCTCGAAATATGCCACTTTCCCACCCTTCGCCCAGCCAATCCCAGCAAACCTGTCGGTCAATTCGACTTTGTGTTTCCACGGGCTGTCAGTCTTTCCAACGCGGAGCCGGCGCCGCCTTGCAAGCAGCGACAAGCTTTCAGGGTAACAGACGGGCCTGAACCGGGACACTTCACAAAAAGGCGGGAATATACGCATGAATACTTGGAGGCCTACCCCAAAACGGTTTACCAAGTTGGCCTTATTGAGTATCTCCTACCACCCCAAGCAAATCGCCTATTCGTGGCGCAGGAATTCCGTCCCATGATGGTGGGCGCAGATGTGGCCTGAGCGCTCGAAAACGAAACGAAGGCGACTTGACGTGGAGCGGACGCTGCCCGCTCCAATCACCGGACTGCCTTGGGTGACCGTGGCCGGCTCATACTTCGCCACCGAGGACGGCGACTCGTGGACACCGATCGAGTAGAATGATGCCATCGGCTGCGCGGCAGACCCACGGCAACTTGCCGAAACTGATCCGATAGGTGGATTGTAAGAGCTTCGTGCGGTTGACCGGCAGGCTGATCCGACTTTCATCACGATCCGGTATGCCGCGCACGCAATACAAACGAGATCCTGCCGGCCTCTCCAAAAATCCTTGCCGATGGCCAGACAGTCACTGCCGACCTCACAAGGATCGTCGCATTCCGTCGATGGCGCGCAGTGCGCCGCGCCGTCTTTGCCGAATATCACCCGCAAGGTGGTAAGGCTATACCCAAAGGTGGTATACTGCAATGACATTCGGATGAAATGATAGATGGAACTTTTTATGTAGTTGTTGGTTTCCAGCTCGATGTGATCGGCGGGACGATCATGGCTGGGGTTATTCAGAACAAATGAACTTATCAAAGCAGGCGCTTGGATTGGCGAGGGGACCTACGCTTGCTGATGCGAGTTGGGAAAGGGGGGTCTCTGTACTGCCGGGGGCTGTGCGCCGCCGCTATCCGGCGAACACGACGATTGCAGGTGCGCATCAGGCCAGATCCTTGATCCTGGTTATGACTGGCGGGTGGGCGGCATTCGCCAAGACGTTGCGCAACGGATCGCGTCTCATTGTCGATCTAGCGCTTCCTCGCGAAATTGCCTTGATCAAGTTTGCTGGAGAAGCGGGCGAGACGGTAACAGCCCTCTCGGATGTGACCGCAATCGAGTTGCCCGGTCCTGTCCATACTTGTTTTTCGCGCTATCCGCAGTCCATTTGCGAGGCTATCGTGCTGGCTGAGGCAAGTCGATATTCGAGGGTTGCGGAACATCTGGCAGGAGTCAGCAGAAGGGGACCTGTAGAGCGCACGGCTCATTTTCTTCTCGAACTGGGCTGCCGAGCACATCGATCGGCAACGAGTTATCCGGACCGCTTTGAATGCCCGCTGACCCAGGCCGAGCTGGCCGACGCGTTAGGACTTTCGGCTGTGCATGTAAGTCGCGTGTTGAAGGATTTGCGGGAAAACGGACTGGCTTCATTCCGCAATGGTGTGGTCGAGTTGCATGACCATGCGGGACTTATCAAAACGGCCGGATTTGATCGGTCTTACATTTCGAGCTGACATCAGGCGCAATTCTGATCTCAACCGCGCGACCGGGTAGTGCCTCGGTGATCCCGCAGGCTCTCTTGCCAAGCGGCTGACTATGCCGTTGGCCACATCAGGTGGGCTTCGTTGCGCATCAGTCTTTAGATCGATCCCCGATCGCTCGCCGCCATCCAGAGCGTAAGGGAAATGGCCGATGCGGGGGGCAGCCCTCCGGGGACGTGAGGACCGCACCGGCCACTGCGGCGGGCTTACGCTACGCACCCGCACCGGTCAATTTTACTAGGCATATTAGAAAATGCGCAATTAATCCTATCGGTGGTGCCCAGTGTAGCGCTGATATCAGGATTGTTCGGTCGTTGGCCCGTAAGGGAGAAACGCGCTCTTTCAGCAACGGCTGTTACTTGAAGTTGTTTTCGCCTTCCGCTTCGCCGGTACCTTCTTGATTTAATCGGCCTTGCTGGCGAGACCGCTTTGCCTTTGCAAACGCTGGTTCGTGGCGGCTTTTGGCGAGCCGGAGCTTTTCGGAACCAGATCGTCGTGATGCTACTCGCCGTCTAGTTCTTTTGCCTTCTGAGCTCATCCAAGTAGTTGAATGGACTGAACGTCACATAAGGTCGTAGCGTTTTTTTGGACACGAGGGCGTGGGGAGGTCGTATGACGATATTATTAGAAATCAAAGAGTTGTTGGAAATTAAGGCGTACCGGCGAACCATCAGGAACCTCGATCACGCCTATGACATCGACCTCGCAAATGCTCGTACGCCTGCGCAGCGGGAAAAGGCTGAATACCGGCATTATTGGGAAACGTTGATATACTATGAGCAGATTGCAGAGATAAAAACTCGGCGACTGATCCGGAAAGCGGATCGTCTCAATATGCCGATTGGCTACGCGGACGACAACAGCTCAATGTGGAGAAGATCATCTCAGCTTAACAGCTGGATACTGACGCCACTTGGTTGCTCTGAAGTCCAAAATATGATCCGTCAAGAATGCAAAGATCGCCGAGAGCGCGCCGCTACCTGGGCTGGCGTGATCATGGGTCCACTCACCCGGTTAGTATCTGTTTGGATGGTTGCGCGCGGGCAGTAGCATACAGGCGGTTCGCGCACACTTCCTAGCCGACGTCCAGCGTGAAGGCGCATGTCGCTGCCCAGCCCCAACTCATACCGCTCCTGGATACGCCCCAGCAGGTGGTCGCGATTGCCCGTCAATTCAATTCGATCAAGATCATCGTCAGTGAGGTCGCCTCATTGCTCCCTGGCTTTGATCACCTCTTTGGTTCGACCGGCGATGAATTGACCCGTGAGGCCAAGCCCGCTGCCGGCCGATGCGATCCAAACTTCAACGCGTCAGAACGAGGGCCTTCTCGTCGTCACGCTGCTTGCCACCGAACGCTGCTGCAACACTCGCTATGAAGGCGCCGATCCGTCGCTATTTTTGATCGCTGTTAGTCGCAACTGGAACACCAGCGGTGACGCGCCCGCGCTTCGTAGTGCCATGTGCGATCGCATCGGCGATCAAATGACGTACACGTCGTGGAAGGTCAGGACCGCCCCGGCCTGTAGGTGGGCGATTTCCACCTGAGCGGCCGATTTCGAGCCATCGGGGTCATAGTACAGAATGCCCGTGGTCTGGTTGTAGAGCAGGTAATCGTTATGGCTGGTGGCGGCGCAACTCGAAATAGGACGAGTTCACCTGCGTCGGGCTGGACAAGGAACCGGGGCCGAGGCTGGTGAAGACGGCGTTGTCGAGATAGAGCGCGTCGTCCGCTGCGTGGAAGTCGGGGAGCGTAGCGACATTGCCCGGGCCAAAGGCCGTGTCAAACACGAAGGTGTCCTTGCCGGCGCCACCGTTGAGCACGTCGTTGCCACCCCGGCCCCACAGTATGTCGTTGCCAGCCAAAGCATCATAGGTATCGGCCGCGCCAGTGCCGAAAAAAGTGTCGTTCCCGGTAGTTCCCGTGGCCGGGTCGGTAGGCGGGGTCGGCGGTGGCTGGTCAGTCCCGTCATGGGCTGCATGCCAGACCGCCTTGGCGTTGGCCCAGTAATCGCGCGCCGCCTAGCCTTGAAGGACCGTCCAACCGGCGGGCGGAAGTGGATAACTGGACGGCAGCGGCGTGTCAGAATCCTTGATCGTGCCGCCGATGACGTCATCGTCCTCGACCGCGTCGTCTCGGGAGTAGCCGACATAGCTATCCTCGATGACGAAGGAGCCAGTGCCGCCGACACGGATGCCATCCCAGGGCTGGGTAGCCGTCCAATCGTCGATGACAAAGTTGTGGGCTGAATTTATACGGACTGCGGCGGAGTTGACGTAAATGTTTTCCCAGTCGCCGGTTTGGGAGACCGTGCCGCGGCGCGGGCTTCTACACGGTTCGCGTCAGCTTGCCGCGCACGGAGCTGGAAAAGCTGAAAGGCCTCACCTTGGCGTCGCGCATGCCCGGCGAAGCGTTCTTCTCGACCGGCAGCCGCACAATGCTGTCCTATCTCGTGAAGCCCCTGGCCGATCAGATACAGCGGGCGTTCCGGGAGCAGTGATGACAAGGCACAGAGTTGGCCAAGAGCGGTGGTCTCGGAGAAGTGGCGTCGATGGAGCTGTTTGGCGGCGTCTAAATGTCCTGCGATCGACTAGCCGCGTGGCGTGCGGGCGCGCCGGATCCCATCCGGTGGATCGTCATAAGCATTCATGGAATCCCGGACTGGGTCAGCGAGGGTGAGGTTCGCACCACGGGGTTCCATTCAGGACCTCGGACGCCGAGGTGCAGATCGTTGCCGTACGGCATGTTGGCGGCTTGAGCGGTGCGAGAAGGCCCCAGCGCCGCGGCGTTCTGGACCAGCGCACGCATGTAGCCCAAGGCAAAGGCCTTTCCGGCGTGCCAAGGCGCGTCACAGGACATCTCCGGCGTATGGTCGGGGATCATCACGCCGTCATAGTTTTCATCGCGCAGGATGCGGACGATCTCGGCCATGTCGATGTCGCCGTCATCGACGAAAGTCTCATGATAGTTAGGCACCTTGCCGCGCACGTTGCGGAAGTGGACGTAGCCGATGCGTTTGCTTCGGGCGAAGCGCCTGACATGCTCGTAAATGTCATCGGTGCCCGGCATTTCCTGCAGCGAGCCGAGGCAGAGCTCCAGCCCATTGGACGGCGAGTCGACGATGTCCATCAACCGATCGTATTTCTCCGGCCGGTTGACGAGCCGCGCGGCGCCACGCAGCGCCTCGGCCGGCGGATCGTCGGGGTGCGCCGCCATCACAACACCAGCTTCTTCGGCTACCGGTATGATCTCGCGAAGGAAGAGGTCGAGCCGCTGCCAAAGCTCATCGCTGCTGACCTTCACTGGCTCGGCATTCGGCCGCCTGGCGCGATAGCGCATGTTCCAGACGACGCCGTCGGGGAGGGGCATATCGGGATCGATGGCGGCGAGATCGAGCCCCACCGACATCGCCTCGCCCCGAGCGAATGGGCCGCGCGACCAGCCCCAGACCCCGGCGATCGAGAAGTTGTAGCCGATACAGGGAATACCGGCACGTCCGGCATCGCGAACAAGACGCTTCAAGCCTTCGATCTGTTTTGCCCTGTCAGGACCGCCGAGCAGCACGTCTGACCAGAAACGCGGCGAGAAATTCTCGATCGCGGCGATTTCCAGACCGTTGTCGCGCACGGTCTTCACCAGACCGGCGAAATCCTCATAATCCCAAAGCTCGTCGGTGGAGCAATCGCCCCAACCCTCGGCATCGCTGCCGGCGGACAGCGAAGGATCGCGGCCGCGAAAATAGTTGGTGAGGTGGGCAACGATGTGGGTGGCGCCTGCCTGTCGGGCAAAGCGGAAATTGTCGGGGGTCAGCGACTCCCGGTAAAGGCCAAGACCGATCTTCATGGCTTTACTTCACGCCGATGCCGGCGGTCAGGCCGCCATCTATCCTGTAGTCCGCGCCAGTGCAGAAGCCGGCCTTTGACGAGCACAGGAAGGCGATCAGCTCCGCCACCTCTTCCGGTTCCCCGATGCGGCCAAGCGGATGGGCCGCGCCGAAGCGCCGGTAAGCCTCTTCGACATCGGCATCGCTGCCATTGTCGCCGCGTGCGGCTTTCTCGAGGATAGGCGTGCGGATCGAGCCTGGGCTGACCGAATTGACCCGGATGCCAGCCGGCGCATAGTCGAGCGCCAGTGATCGCGTCAGCGTGTGGATGGCGCCCTTGGTCGTGGCATAGGCTGCGACGTCCTGCTGGCAGGCGAAGCCCTGCACCGAAGCGACGTTGACGATGGCGCCACCGCCACGCTTGATCATTTCCGGGATGCCGAAATGGGCGGTCAGATAGATTGAACCGACATTGACCGCCATCGCCCGGTTCCAGGTTTCCCAGTCGGTCGTCGTCGCCGTCCCGTAAGGATGCACCGCCGCGGAATTGACGATGATGTCGATGCCGCCAAACCGCTTGACGCCCGCCAGGACCGCGTCGCGAACCTGGTCGGAAACGGAAACGTCCACCGTCTGCACCAGCGCATTCGCTCCGGCTCCGACGAGGCTCTCCTGCATGGCCGCATTGGCTGCTCCATCGATACCGCAGGCGACGATCGCAGCACCCCCTTGCGCCAGACGCCTTGCGGTGGCGAGCGCGATGCCGGTCGTGCCGGTGATCAGCGCAACCTTGTTCTCAAAGTCAGACATGATGCAAATCCTTGGAGGATGTCGGGTCCGGTAGCGCCGGCGAGATGCGGGCGTTTTCGAGGTCGTCGGGAACGAAGCGCAGGCCGAAATCGAGATGCCGGCTCATCAGGTAGCTGTAGGCGATGCGGTCGCGCGCCCGCAAAGCCGCGATGATCTCGCCATGGGCTTGGCGTGTTTCGCTCAGCACCGGCCGGATGGATTTGCCGACGGTCATGATGTGAAGGATGACCGGCGACAGGAACTGATAGGTCTGCACCAGCATGCGGTTGCCGGCGAGCTTCATCAGCGCCAGGTGGAAATCGAAATCGCGCTGGGCTGCCTCCTGCACATCCTTGCTGGTTTCGATCAGGCCGTTGACCTCGTCCAGGGCGTCGAGTTCGGCGGCGCTGGCGTTGAGGATGATGTGATCGCCGATGCTCACTTCGATGATGCGGCGAAACCCCTGGATGTCGTGGAAAGAGGTCTTCGATATATCCATCTGCGCGGCGAAGAAGTTCTGGATCGCGATATTCTGGCGATCGGCCAGCACCGCGCCGACACGCGGCTTGGGATCGATCAGGCCATAGGTGCGGATGGTGCGCAGCGCCTCGCGTATCGTGTTGCGGCTGGCGCCGAACAGTTCGCCAAGCTCCCGTTCGGTGGGCAGCACGTCGCCGACGGACATGGCGCGGTTGCGAATGAGGTCGAGGATCTGCCGCACAGTCTGATCGACGGCCGAACTGCTGACCGCCGCATCGTCCGCCGCCTCGTGACCACCTTGCTCCAAGGGATTGCCTCCTATTTGTTGGACCACATAAAGGAGAGTTGGCAAGAGATCAACAGATTGCGGGATTATTGGTCGAAATGAGCACAATTTTAGCTTGTTGACAGCTCTGTGGTCCGACAATATGGTCGCCGCTGACATTGAGGAGGCTTCATGGAACAGTGCTGGCGTTGGTATGGACCGAACGACCCGGTAACACTCGATCATGTCAAGCAGGCGGGCGCGACCGGCATCGTATCGGCCTTGCACGACATCTATGATGGCCGCGCCTGGCCGCTTGAGAGCATTATGGAGCGCAAGCGGATCATCGAGGCCGCTGACCTGACATGGTCGGTTGTCGAGAGCATCCCGGTCCATAATTCGTTCAAGATCGGCGCACCGGAACGCGAGCGTTACGCCGGCTATTATCGTGACACGATCCGCGCGCTTGCCAAGGCCGGCATCGCGACGGTCTGCTACAATTTCATGCCCGTGGTCGACTGGACCCGCACCGACCTGGCCTATCGGCTGCCGACGACCGGTTATGCCCTGCGTTTCGACGCGGTCGATTTCGCGGCCTACGACCTGTTCGTGCTGAAGCGCAGCAATGCCGAAGCCAGCTACAGTGCCGCCCGCATCGCCGAGGCGGAAGCGCGGCTGAAGGAACTGAGCAGCGAGGCGATCGACAGGATCGAGCGCAACCTGATCGCCGGCCTGCCGGCGACCGAGCGCAGCTACAACAGGGACAGTTTTCGCGAGGCCCTGGCGGAATACGATGCGATCGGGCCGAAGGAATTGCGCGACAACCTTGCCTGGTTCCTGCGCGAGATCATTCCGGTCGCCGAAGAGGAGGGGGTGCGCATGTGCATCCATCCCGACGACCCGCCCTTCTCGCTCTATGGCCTGCCCCGCATCGTGTCGACCGCCGAGGATGCGCGTTTCATCCTCAACGCCGTCGACAGCCCCGCCAATGGCCTGACGTTCTGCACCGGCTCCTACGGCACGCGCGCCGACAACGACATCGTCGCCATGGTCAAGGAATTCGCTGATCGCATCCATTTCGTCCATCTGCGCAACATCACCATCGAGGATGACGGTTCGTTCTATGAGGCCGAGCATCTTGAAGGCGGCACCGACATGGCGCATGTCATCCTCGCTCTGATGCAGGAAGAGGCGCGGCGCCGCAACGAGGGCCGCGCCGACTGGCGCATTCCGATGCGGCCGGACCACGGCCACCTGCTCGCCGACGATATCGGCAAGACCAGGATCAATCCCGGCTATTCGCTGATCGGCCGGCTGAAAGGCCTCGCCGAGCTGCGTGGCATCATGCGCGCCGTCGAGCGGTTCGGGCTGGCTTGAAGCCGTCAGGAGGCGAACTGCCATTTGCATATGTAAAAGTTACTTGTCTATGTGAAAATACCTGCTACGACTGCGGGCCGGGCGGACATGCTCGGTTCCAGGGAGGAATTGCCTGAAATGACAAGACTGCGCGGTCTTGCGTGGGATCATCGACGTTGCTGGGGTCCGCTCGACGCCAGCGTGGCGCCGTATTGCGCTGGCAATCCAGGCCTTGAAATCGAATGGGACCGCCGCAGCCTCTATGAATTCGGCGAGGGTGCCCTCGGTCCGGTGCTCGGCACTTACGATCTGGTCGTGTTCGACCATCCCTTCATCGGCGACATCGCGAAGGATGAGCTGATGGTGCCGTTCGACGCCTATCTGTCGGCCGAACAAATCCGTTTCTTCGAACGCGATTCGGTCGGTGCGTCCTGGCGCTCCTACGCAAGGAACGGACGCCAATGGGCGTTGCCGATCGATGCCGCTTGTCAGGTCGCGTCCTATCGTCCGGATCTCCTGCAGCGTTACGGGCCGGTGCCGCGCACACATGACGAGGTGGTCGAGCTTGGCCGGCGCGCCCGCAAGAACGGCAAGTGGCTCGGCCTGCCCTCGGTCCCGACGGATGCCATGTGCATGCTTCTGACGCTTGGCAGCCCACAGGAGAACAGTGGGCAATTCATTGCCAGGGAGATGGTCGAGCAGGCCGTCGCTCAATTGCGAGAGCTCGCGGCGCTGTCGCATCCGAACTCATCAAAATGGAACCCGATCCGCTGCTATGACCACATGATCGCGCATGACGACGTGGTCTATGTGCCTTTCGCGTTCGGCTATGTGAACTATGCTTCCAGGACCGACAGGCCGTGTCTGCGCTTTGCCGACGTGCCGACGCCGCGTTCCGCCGGAGCCTTGCTCGGCGGTGCCGGTATCGGCGTCAGTGCCCGGTCGAAACACAAGCAGGCCGCGATCGACTACGCGGTGTTCCTGTGCTCGCCCGAATACCAGCGCGGCGACTATGTAAAGTCGGGCGGACAGCCGGGATCGCTGGCGGCTTGGAAAGATGTCGAGGTCAATCATCTCTCCGGCAATTTCTTCAACTCGACGCTTGCGACGATCAGCTCGTCCTATCTGCGTCCGACGCACCCTGGCTTCATCGCCTTCTTCCGCGAATGCGCGCCGCATGCGGCCGCCGCCATCGCCGGCGAAATTTCGGCGGCCGAACTCGCCGACCATGTGAATCGCTTCTACCGCGAAACCAGGCAACCGGAATGGAGCATTGCGTGATGGCCGCTAATGTTGCCGAGACGCTCGACGACAGCGATAGCGGTCGCAACGGCTATCGTGTGCCGGCGGTAGACAAGGCGCTCGACGTCCTGGAGTTCATGGCCGCCAGCGCTGAAACGCTGACCCAGACCGAGATCGCGGCCGGCCTCGGACGCTCCATTCACGAAATCTACCGCATCCTGCTCCTGCTGGAAAAGCGCGGCTACATCTTTCGCACGCAGTCGGACCGCTTCCGCCTGTCGCTGAAGCTGTTCGAACTGGCGCACATGCACCCGCCGGTAAACCGGGTAGTCGAATGCGCGCTGCCGGTGATGCGCGAACTGACCGCCAATGCCGATCAGAGTTGCCACCTCGTGGTGCGCGAAGGCCAGAACGCGCTGGTGGTGCTGCAGATCGATTCACCGCTGCCGATGCGCTACTCGGTTGCCTTGGGGTCGCATTTCCCGATCCTCGAAACCAGTTCAGGCGCGGTCTTGCTCGCCCATTCGAACCGGGCCGAGCGCGACCGTATTGTCGATCGCATCGTGACCGCCGGCGAAGGACAGGGCACGCGGGCCGAAATCGAGGCACGGCTGAACGAGGTGGCCAGGCTCGGCTACGAGATGCGTGCCTCGTTGGCCGTCGAAGCCTGCACCAACATCTCCATGCCGGTGCGCGATCACACCGGCGCCGTCATCGCCGCACTCACGGTCCCGCTGCTGCCGCAGAAGGCCGCACGGTTCGACCGGCAGACCGTCTTCGAACGCACCCGGGCAGCCGCCGAGAAGATATCGGCGGAGCTCGGCTGGGGGGAATCCAACTCTTCGTTACGTGCCGACCCGGAACGGCGGGACTACCCGTTCAGCGATTAACAAAAGCGATAAACCTGGGAGAAGAAAATGCACTGGTCCAAGTCAATCCTGTTTGCATCCGCGGCCGCGCTGGCCATGGGCGCGGCTGCACATGCCGAGAACATGCCCAAGCGCATCGGCTACGTCACCAATTACGCCACCCATGAATGGTACCAGAACGTCATCAAGGGCATGAAGGCTCACGGGAAGGAACTCGGCATCGAGGTCGAGGTGCAGGACGCCAATCTCGACATATCCAAGCAGGTCGCTGCAGCCGAAGACTTCATCGCCAAGGGCGTCGATGTGCTGATCATCACGCCGGTGAATGAAGAAGGTGTGGTGCCGCTGCTGCGTCAGGCCAAAGCCGCCAACATTCCGGTGGTACTCGAGGGCAATCCGGTCAAGGGCATGACGACGATGGTCGCCATCTGCGACTATGACACCGGCTATTTCTCCGGCGTCGAGGCCGGCAAATTTGCCAAGGAAAAGCTCGGCGGCGTTGCCAAGGTGATGAATGTCGGCCTGCCGCTGCTTTCCGCCACGGTGCTGCGCTCGCACGGCTTCATGGACGGGCTGAAGACCGTTATCCCTGACGCGGTCATGGTCCACGACCTTGACGGCGGCGGCAATCCCGACCGCGCGCTCGAAGTGTCTTCGGCGGCACTCGCCAAGAACGCCGACATCAACATCATCTATGGCATCAACGACTCGTCGTCGCTGGGCGGCCTGCAGGCCTGGAAGGCGGCCGGCAAGTCGCAGGATGGCCTGTTGACCGTCGGCACCGGCGGCGAGGGGCTTGCCTTCATCAACGCGATGCAGAACGAGCCGTCGTATCGCATCGAGGCCGCGATGTTCCCGGAAAAGGAAGGCTTCACGGCAATCGATGCCGCGGTGAAGCTCTTCAACAACGAGGAAGTGCCGGAGCATATCGTCAGCCCGACCGCGCCGATGAACGGCGAGGACTGGAAGAAGTTCTATGATTACGACGGCACCACCCGCACCATCAAATGGGATGCCGTCAACGCACTGCAGCCGCCGGCAAAGTGCATGAAGACCTCCGCCGACCTGAAGAAATAAAGCCGGCTGGCTTTGCCCTTCCCGCAATGCGGGAAGGGCGCCTGAACCATAGCGGCCCGAATGGATTGAGATGAGCGAGCTTACACACGCCTCCGCGCCGAAGCGCTTTGTCGGTGGCCAGCTGCTGGGCAGCAGCCAGCTTGTGCTGGGTGTCATCCTGGCGGTGCTGTGCATCGCCATCTCGATCGCCGCGCCGCAATTCTATTCGGAGGCCAATATCATCGCCATTCTGCGCCAATGCGCGCTGGTGCTGATCGTTGCCTCGGGCATGACCATGCTCATCATCACCGCCGAGGTCGATTTATCGGTCGGCGCGTCACTCGCCTTCGTCGGCTGCATTGGCATGGCAGTGCTCAATTCTACCCATAGCCTCACGCTCGGCTTGCTGGCGGCCCTTGCCTTTGCCGGCGGGGTCGGCCTGTTCAATGGGCTGGTCGTCACCAGGCTGCGGGTCAACTCGCTGATCGCCACCATCGGCACGATGATGATGCTGCAAGGCGGCGTCTATCTGTTCACGCGCGAGGCGGTGCAGAACCACAACCAGCTCGCAAGCTTCACCGATCTCGGCGCCGGCTACGTCGGCGCGGTGCCGGTCCCCGTCATTCTGGCGGCGCTGATCTTCGTGGTTGCCTATGTAACGCTGCGTTTCACCACGCTCGGCCGCTACCTCTATGCGGTTGGCGCCAATGAAAAGGCGGTGCGCCTGTCCGGACTTCGGTCCGAGCGCCTCAAGCTGTTTGCCTTCGTTCTCACCGGGCTCTGCGTCGGCGTTGCCGGCATGATCCTGTCGTCGCTGATGAATGCCGGCCAGCCTACCGCCGGCCGCGGCTTCGAACTGACGGTCATTGCTGCCGTCATCCTCGGCGGCACCAGCCTGCTCGGCGGCCGTGGATCGCTCTTCGGCACCTTGCTCGGCGTACTGGTGCTGAAGGTGATCGACAACGGCATCATCATTCTCGGCTGGAACCAGGACCTGCAGATGGTGGTGCCGGGCGTCGTCATCATCCTTGCAACCTACCTCGACATCATCCGGAACAAAGCCAATGTCCGTTGATTTCCTTCACCCTGGCGAAGGCGCGGCCATCGACACCAGCATGCCGGCGCTCGAACTGCGCGGCATCGACAAGCGCTTCCCTGGCGTCGTGGCGCTAGACAATGTCGACTTCAGCCTGGAGCCCGGCAAGATCCATGCCTTGATGGGCGAGAACGGCGCCGGCAAGTCGACGCTGATCAAGATCATGGCTGGTGTCTACGGCAAGGATGCCGGCACCATCCGCATGCGCGGGCACGAAGTCGACATCAAGTCGCCGCGCGACAGCTTGAAGGAAGGCATCAAGGTCGTGTTTCAGGAGATCGCGCTGATCTCCGAATTCACCGTTGCCGAGAACATCTTCCTGGAAGGCTATCCGACCGGCAGAGCCGGCTCGATCGACTGGAAGAAGATTCGTGCCGATTCAGCTGCGCTGTTCCACCGCATCGGCTTCAACGTCGATCCGGCGGCGCGCACGGGATCGCTGCCGGTCAGCCAGCAGCAGATGGTCGAGATCGCGCGCGCGCTCGCCCATGAAGCCCGCGTCGTGGTGATGGACGAACCGACATCCTCGCTGACGCCCAACGAGGTTTCGCTGCTGTTCACAGTCATCCGCCGGCTGGCCAGCCTTGGCATCGCGGTGGTCTATGTCAGCCACAAGCTCGACGAGGTTTTCGAGATCGCCGACACGGTGACCGTGCTGCGTGATGGGCGCCACATCTCGACCAGGCCGATCGGTGAGCACACCAACGACACGCTGATCCAGGACATGATCGGCCGGCGCATCGACAATCTGTTTCCCCGCCAGCGTGGCCCGGCGGGCAGCAAGGTCGCGCTGTCGGTGGAGAACCTCACCACGGCGAAGAAGCTGACCGACGTCTCCTTCGAGGCACGAGCTGGCGAGGTGCTCGGCTTCTTTGGATTGATGGGCGCTGGCCGCACCGAAGTCGCCAAGGCGATCGTCGGCTATGACCCGATCACTGCGGGCACGATCACCGTCGACGCCAGCCGGCTCGTGCCGCATGACACGTGCACCGGCGTCAAGCTCGGCATCGGCCTGCTCACCGAGGACCGCAAGAGCGAAGGGCTGATGGGCGAACTGCCTGTTTACCAGAATGCAAGCCTGGCCTCGCTCGGTGCTTTCGCCCGCCTGGGGTTCGTCGACAAGGCGAAGGAACACAAGGCGGTGCAGGACTATGTCGACCGTTTCCGCATCAAGACGCCCAGCCTGTTCCAGCAGGTGAAGAACCTGTCGGGCGGCAATCAGCAGAAAGTGCTGATCGCGCGTTGGCTGATGCGGGGCCTGAAGGTGATCGTCGTCGACGAGCCGACGCGCGGCATCGACGTCGGCGCCAAGTCGGAAATCTTCGCGCTGATCGACCGGCTCGCCGGCGAGGGCCTGGCGGTGGTCATGATGACGTCCGAGATGCCGGAACTGCTCGGTCTTGCGGATCGGATCGCGGTGATGTGCGAAGGCCGCCTGACCGTGGTCATGTCGCGCGAGGAAGCCACACAGGAGAAGATCCTCAATGCGGCGATCGGGTAAGATGATGACATCAAGCGATCAGCCCCACCTCGAAGGGAGCATGAGATGAGCTTTGCAGCCACGGCTTCCGCAAAGGCCCAGCCATCCATGCTGGTGCGGCTCGTTGCCCGACAGGAACTGGCGCTGCTCGTCTGCCTCATCCTGGTTCTGGCGTTCTTTTCTTTCACGGTCGAGAATTTCTTCTCCGTGCGCAATTTGACCAACGTGCTTGGCCAGGCGTCGCTGCCGCTGATCGCCGGCATTGGCTGTGCCATCGTGTTCATTTCCGGCGAGGTCGACATCTCGATCGGGTCGCTGCTCGCGACCATTGCCCTGCCGCTGATCATCATCATGAACCACACCAACTCGCTGTGGCTCGGCATCAGTGGCGCGCTGCTGTTCGGGCTGATCATCGGTGTGGTGAACGGCTATCTCACCGCTTATGCCGGCATCAACTCGCTGATCGTGACTTTGGGCACGATGTTTATCATGCGCGGCGGTGTCTATCTCTATACCGGCCAGCGCGCCATCCCGGACGATGCCAGCCTCGACAGCTTTATCGCTCTGTCGGATGGCCGCCTGTTCAACACCATCCCCTATTCGGCTGTCATCGCCATCATCCTGCTCGCCGCCTTCGCCTACATGATGCAGCATCGGCCGTTCGGGCGGCAGATCTATGCCGTCGGCGGCAATCAGGAAGTGGCGCGGCTGGCTGGCTATGATGTACGGCGCGTCAAGTTCATCTGCTTCATCATCAGTTCACTGCTGGCGACGATTGCGGGCATTATTCTCGCCGCGCGCGTCGGCTCGGCGCAGCATACGGCGGGGCTCAATTTCGAATTCCAGGTCGTCGCCGCGACGGTGCTCGGTGGGGTCAGCCTTGCCGGCGGCATCGGCAGCCTGACCGGCATGGCTCTGGGCGTGCTGATCCTGCAGTTCCTGTCCAACGGCCTGCGCGGGCTCGGCCTGCCGACCGAATGGCAGCTGGTCATCACCGGCATGATCATCATCGCCGCGGTCGCCTTCGACGAGGCGAAACGCCGGCGCGCGAATGGAGGCTGACATGGCCCGTCTCGAAGGGAAAACCGCCGTCATCACCGGTGCTGCCGACGGCATCGGGCACGCGATCGCTGAAGCGATGGCGCGCGAAGGCGCGCATGTTTTCCTCGGCGACATAGCCGACGGCGCGGGCGAGGAATTCGCGACCGCACTTCGCGCCGCCGGCCGTCAGGCCGATTACGTGCATTGCGACGTCTCTCAAGGGGCCGACATCGCCGGCCTCATCGACGGCGCCGTCAAGAAGACCGGGCACCTCGACATCCTGGTCAACAATGCCGCCATCGCCATTGGCGGCATGCCGGTGCACGAGATGACCGATGAGCAGTGGCACCGGCTGATCGCGGTCAACCTGACCAGCGTGTTTCACGGCTGCAAATACGCGCTGCCGCACATGATCGCGCAGAAGTCCGGCTCGATCATCAACATGGCCTCCGCACAGGGGCACATCGGGCTTGATGGCTGGACCGCCTATGCCGGCGCCAAGGGCGCGGTGATGGCGATGACGCGCCAGATGGCAGTCGAGTTCGGCCCCGTGAATATCCGCGTCAATTCGATCTCGCCAGGCACCATCAACACGCCGATGAACGACAGACTGATCAAGGAGATCGGCGGCAACTTGGCCAAGGCCTGGGTCAAGATGCATCCGCTCGGCCGCATCGGCGAACCTTCCGAAGTGGCCGAAGCCGCCGTCTATCTCGCCTCCGATGCCGCGGGCTTCACCACCGGCACCGATTTGCGTGTGGATGGCGGACTGACCGCCGCACCGCGCTATGTTCCCGAACTGCTTTGAAAACACGAAACGAGATTTGAAATGAACAAGGCCCTCGAAGGCGTCCGCATCCTCGATTTCAGCCATTTGCTGCAGGGGCCGTTCGCCACGCAGCTGCTCGGCGACATGGGCGCCGACGTCGTCAAGGTCGAGCGTGCCGGCGCCGGCGACATGTTCCGTGGCATGACCTTCTTCGCCAAATGGGTGGGCGGCTCCGAGAGCCCGAATTTCCTCGCCTGGAACCGCAACAAGCGCTCGATCGCGCTCAACCTGAAGAGCCGCAAGGTGCACGCCATCCTCATGGAGATGGCCAAGACCGCCGACGTGGTGGTGCAGAATTTCCGCCCTGGCGTGCTGGCCAAGCTCGGCTATGGCTATGAGGACTTCAAGGCCGTCAATCCACGCATCATCTACTGCTCGGGTTCGGGCTATGGCGAGGAGGGCCCCTATGTCGAGCGCCCCGGCCAGGACATGCTGATCCAGGGGCTTGCCGGGCTCATTGCCAACACCGGCCGTGGCGACCAGGCGCCGGTTCCGGCCGGCGCCGGGCTCGCCGACCAGATCGGCGCCATGAACATGGTCTACGGCATCTTGTCGGCGCTTTATTATCGCGAGAAGACCGGCAAAGGCCAGAAGATCGAGGTCAATCTGCTGGCCGGTCTGCTGGCGCATCTCAATCAGGAATATGTAGCCGTGCTCAACCTCGGCGAGGACTTTGTCCGGCCCAATTCCGGCATCGGCCATCCCGGCATGCAGGCGCCGTTCGGCATCTACGAGGCGAAGGACGGTGGCTACATTTCGATCGCCATGAGCCCGTTCAAGACGCTGTACGAGGTGCTGGAGGCGCCGCAGCTTGCCGTCTATGACGACCTCAAGACCTTGTTCGACAAGCGCGACGAGGTGTTCGAGAAGGTCAATGCGGAGACGAAGAAATTCGCCACGCAGGATCTGCTGGTACGGCTGCTGGCAGCCGACATCTGGTGCGCCGAGGTGAAGGATATCCGCCGTGCGGCCGAAGACCCGCAGGTCAAGCACATGGGCATGATCACCAGCTATGAGCATCCGCGCGGCGGCAAGGTGCGGGTGGTGGCGCCTGCGGTCAAGATGAGCGAGACGCCCGCGACCATCGAACGGCCCGCGCCACTGGTCGGCCAGCATGGCCGCGAGATCCTGGCCGAGTTCGGCCTTTCGAAGGAGGAGATTGCAGCATTGGAGGCGTGCGGCGACATGACCGTGGACGCGGCCTGACAATGCGCGTCTACCAGACACTCACGGTCGAAACTTTGGGCCGCGTCGCGGTCGTCACCTTCCGCCGCGCCGACCAGCTCAACGCCATGAACCGGATGATGCAGGGCGAGATTACCGACGCATTCGAGGCGCTGTCCGGCGATGCGGGGGTAGGGGCGATCGTGGTGACCGGCGAAGGTCGCGGCTTCATGGCCGGCGCCGACATCAAGGAATACGCCGCGCAGACCTCCGCCGAATTCGACACGTTCCAGGCTGCCGGCATGCGCATGTACGCGGCGATCGAGAACAACCGCAAGCCGGTGATCGCGGCGATCAACGGCTTTGCCTTGGGCGGCGGCATGGAGCTGGTGCTGTGCTGCGACATCGTGATCGCCAACCAGTTCGCAAAGCTCGGTCTGCCGGAGATCAAGCTCGGGCTGGTTCCCGGCGGTGGCGGCACGCAACGCAGCGTCGCCAAGCTCGGCCGCAACCGCGCCAAACTTCTGCTGATGACCGGTGCCATCGTGCCGGCCTCCGAATTCGTCGCTGCCGGCCTGGTCAACGAGGTCGTCGATGTCGACAGGCTGATGCCGCGCGCGCTGGAATTGGCTGAGATAATTGCCGCCGAGCCCGCCGCCGCAATCGAGGGCCTGAAGGCACTGACGGCGCATGCCGTGTCTGGCGATCTGGCCGAAGGCCTCGCCATGGAGCGCGACATATTGGGCGATCTCTATCGCAGCGAGATCGGCCAGCAGCGGGTCAAGGAATTCGCCGACAGGAGCCCTGCGCGGCTGAAGAAGGCCGGGTCGTGAACAGCGACGACGACCATCGCGGACTGGGCTGGGCGCATGGCGCGCTGACTGTCCAGCGGCTTGGCGCGATGCTCGCCCCCGTTACCTTTCTGCTGGCGGATGGCCGGCAGGTCTCGCCGATGCACATCGCGCCGTGGTCGAGCGAGCCGGAGGCGGAAGCGCTACCGGGCATCCTGCGCCGGTTGCGCGGCGAGTGGCCCTGCGTGCCGTTCGGCTATTCGGTGCCCGCCGGTGGATGGCCCGAGACTTGGGCGCAGGTTATGGGGCCGCCGGGGCTGGACGAAGAAGTCCACGGCCACAGCTCCAACCATGACTGGACCTGGCGCGACAGCGAGAGCGGATCGCTGTCGCTGGTCTTGGACTATCCCGAGGGGAGTCCTGTCGAGCGTGTCGAACGGACGATTACGCCCGATCAATCGGCACCGGCAATCGACATTGAATTCAAGATCGTCGTCCGCCGAGCCTGCCGCTTGCCGATCGGCCTTCATCCAGTATTCCGGCTACCTTTCGAGACAGGCGCCGCTATGTTGGAACTCGGCAGCTTCGATGAAGGCCGCACCTATCCACACGATGTCGAAACCGGCGCGGAACTGTTTGCCCGGAACAAATCTTTCTCCGACCTAAGCAATGTGCCGGCGCGAGCCGGCGGTGTTGTCGACGCCTCGCGATTGCCTCTGGCCGCCGACACCGAGGAATTGCTGCAAATAGAGGGGCTCGATGGCGCGGCTGCGCTCGCCAACCACGCGGACGGCTATCGGGTAAAACTCTCCTGGCAGAAGGAGCATTTTCCGAGCCTTCTGCTCTGGTACTCCAACCGCGGCCGCAAGGCAGCACCGTGGAATGGGCGCCATGTCGCCATTGGCATCGAGCCGATCTGCTCACCCTTCGGGCTCGGCCCAGCGACCGCGCTGGCTGACAACCCCATCGCCCAATCCGGCATTGCGACGGCACTGGAATTCTCAACCGAAAAGCCGTTCGTGACCCGCTACCGCATCGAGGCGTCCGCGCTGTGAATGATCGTGCCGCAATGTCCCTGGTCAAGTCGAACCGGCCGCGCTTCACTGATGTCGAAGGGCTGGCCGCGATGGTCGGCCAAGGCGACTCGCTTGGCGTCGGCGGTCACCATTTCGCTCGGCTGCCGATCGCATTGCTGCGCGCGATAGCCCAGTCGGACGTCAAGGATTTGCGTTACGTCTGCTGGGCCGGCGGCTTGCCGCTCGAACTGCTGCTCGAAGCGGGTGCGGTGGCGGAAATCGACCTCTGCTTTTCCAGCCTCGATATTTTCGGCCTGCCACCAAGATTCCGTGCCGCCGCCGAAAGCGGCGCGATACCGGTTCGCGATTGGACGGCACTGGCAATGATCCAGGCGCTGCGGGCTGCGCAGCAGAATCTGCCGTCCATGCCGTTCCAGCTTCCGGAGGGATCGGACATGCTGTCGCGTTTGCCGCGCGCGAGAGCCGTGCCCGATCCGATCGCCCGAACAGATATGGGATTCATCCCGCCACTGCGTCTTGACACGTTCGTCGTCCACGCACAGCGCGCGGACGAAAGCGGCAATGTTCAGGTCATCGGGCCGCGCGCACTGGACTTCGCGATGGTGGGTGCAGCGCGCAAGGTGCTGGTCACGGTCGAGGAGGTCGTCCCGGTCGGGGCGCTGCGGCAGGACGGGCGCCAGAGCGTGCTGACCCGCAATCAGGTTTCGGCCATAGCGCTGGCGCCGGGCGGCGCCTGGCCGGCCTCGTGCCTGCCATTCTATGTCACCGATTATCAGGCACTGTCGCAGGCATTGGCGGCCCGGGAAACGCCCTTGGCGGACAGTCTGCGGCTGCCCTCCGATGGCGTGCCGAAGCCGCTGCAAAACGCTGCGAAGGTTCGCGCCAAAACGGCCCTCGCAATGCCGGCGCTCGCATATAGCGAAGAGAAAGCATCCATCGACGAGATCATTGCCGCCCGCATCGCCGCCGAACTCGACAATGAGAGTTTTGCCAGCGCCGGCGCTGTCTCGCCGCTGGCCAACGTCGCTTACCGGCTGGCCAAGGCGACGCACGCACCGGACATGATCATTGCGACGATGAGTTGCGGCCATCTCGACATCGCGCCGAGCCCGATGATCCTGTCGCTGATCGAAAGTCTGGATTGCGAGACGGCGGTAGCGCATGCTGGCGGCGACGACACCTATTCGACCTACTATCAGGCGGGTGCCGTGACGCATGAGATCGTCGGCGCGGCACAAGTCGACCGGCGTGGTCGCGTGAACACCATCGCGCTGCGCAAACCGAGCGGCGGCCTGATCCGGCTGCCCGGGCAGGGCGGCATGGCCGACGTCGCCAACATGCACCGCGACTATTTACTCTACATTCCCCGTCATTCTATCCCGTCGCTGGTGGATGAGGTGGAGATCGCGAGTTCGGCCCGCGGGCTGCTGACGCCGGCCGAGCGCGTGCCGATGGGCTATCGCACCGGCCAGGCGCTGGTGTTCACCGATCTCTGCGTCTTCCGGCTCGATCAGATATCCCGGGAATTGATCGTCCTTGAGACCATGCCGGATGTCACGCGCCAGCAGGTTCGCGACGCTACCGGATTTCCTGTGACTTTCGACGCCGATTGCCGGGAGGTCCCCTTGCCTTCCAGCGATACGCTCGCTGTTCTGCGCAATCGCATCGACCCGCTCGGCCTGCGTCGCCTCGAATTTGTCAGCGCCAAGGAACGCGGTGCGCTGATCGCCGAGATTCTCGCCGCCGACCGCGCGATGGTCGAGCGCTGCATCGTCGCAGAGAGATCGTACACCGCAAGCTGAGGCCCCATGGTAAAGCCGTTGCTCGACATGTCCGCCGCGCGCGTTTTCTTCGACGGCATCTTCACCAGCCCGCGCGTCGCGCACCCGGAGGGCGTGACCGTCCACCGCGATGGCTCGATCTGGTGCGGCACCGAAACCGGCGACCTGCTGCGGTTGGCCGCCGATGGCGGCTCGGTCGAGCGCATGGGCGGCACGGACGGTTTCCTTCTCGGCATTGCTTTCGACAGCGCCGGGAACTGCTTTGCCTGCGACCTCAGGCACGCCGCGATTTTTCGCTGGGATGCCGCGACCGCGCGCATGGAACGCTTCGCGTCGTCCGGCATCCGCGTGCCGAATTATCCCATCGTCGACGAGGCGAGAGGTTGGCTTTACGTGTCGGATAGCGTTGGCGAAGACAATCGTTCCGGCATCTTCCGCTACGATCTCACAACGGGCGAGGGCCGCCTGTGGTGCCAGGAGGCGATGTCCTTCGCCAATGGCATGGCCATGTCGCCAGAGGGAAGCGGGCTTTATGTGGTGGAAAGCAATGCGTCGTGTGTCAGCTACGTGCCGATCCTTGCCGACGGTGCGGCTGGGCCGCGACAGGTCGTTATCGAAGGCGTGCATAACGTCCCGGATGGTCTAGCCTTCGCTCCGGACGGCTCGCTGTTCATTTCATGCTATGAGCCCAGCCGGATCTACCGCTGGCGCAAGGACCGGGGACTCGAGACATTGATCGAGGATTCGGCTGCGACGACACTCGCGCACCCCACCAATATCGCATTCAAGGGTAACAAACTCTACACCGCCAATCTCGGCCGCTGGCACATTACCGAGATCGATTTGACCTTGGCCGGTCGATAAAAGGACGCTCGGCGTCCATAGCAGGCGATAGATGAGTTGCCAGTGTTGGAAAAATTCCACAATGAAATCAAAAGCCTAGACGGGTCCGACACGGTGGCGCGTTGCTTTGCCGATTGCCCTTTCCGCATTGATCGTCTTCCAAAAGAACACGGCTACCGGCGTCGATCTGCGCAATGTCCGCATGCGCTTCCTATTCTTCGAGACATTCAAGTATCCGACGGCCGAGCTGACGGCGAAGTTGGATCCCGCCGCATTGGCCGATCTCGCCTTTCGGTTCTATGGTGTTCGCAGGCTGAATGAACGATCAAATTGGGATGTTTTCACAGCAAAAAAATACAGATAAATCAGGGATTTTTCGGACCCCTGCATCACTCGTGGTGCTCGATTTTACAGATGTACGCTGAATTATCTCAGATGTTGACGTTAAATTAACATCGAGATATGGTTCATTTGATCCGTTGGGTCCCATCGCTTTGTATCACAGTTGCTCGTCGATCGTCGCTATATCTGTCACCCTTGCCCCAGCCTGCAGGATTGCCTTGCAGTGCGCATCGCCAGTCGCTGAAAGAGGCGGTGACCATGCCCTGTCTGCTCGGAATCGATAACGGTCTCACGGTTACCAAGGCGGTGATCTTCGATGCCGATGGCACACAGTTGTCGGTGGCGCGCCGGCGGGTTGCGCAATCGATGCCCCATCCGCGCTGGGTGGAGCGCGACATGGCCGGCCTCTGGCAAGCGACCGCCGACGCAATCCGCGAGGCGATCGCATTGTGCGGCCGGCCTGCCGACGACATTAAGGCGGTTGCGGCGACCGCGCATGGCGACGGTCTTTACCTGCTCGACAAGGATCGCCGCCCACTGAGGCCCGGGATCCTGTCGCTCGACAGCCGCGCCGGCGAGATTGTCGAACAATGGTCGGCGGACGGGGTCTTCGAAGATGCGTTGGCGCGCACCGGCCAGGCGCCGCACGTCTCGGCGCCATCGGCGCTGCTGGCCTGGATTAGGAAGAACGAACCCGACCGCTATGGGCGCATCGGGCATATACTGGCCTGCAAGGACTGGCTGCGCTTTTGCTTGTCGGGCACGATCGGTACCGACCGCACGGAGGCCAGCACCTCATTCACGGATTTCCGAACGCAAGCCTTCGCGCCTGAAGCAATGCGCATCTTCGCATTGGACGATCTTTTCGACGCGCTGCCGCCGGTGGCGCATTCGGCTGAAATCGTCGGCCACGTCACCGCCGAGGCCGCCGAAATGACCGGCCTTGCCAAGGGAACACCGGTTGCGTGCGGCCTGCATGACGTGACCGCCTCCGCGCTTGGCATGGGCGGCCATGAGGAGGGCGTGCTCGCCATCGTCGCCGGGACCTATTCCATCAACGAAGTGGTCTCTTTGGAACCGCGCATCGACCCGCGTTGGTTCTGTCGCAACGCCATCGACGCGGGCCGCTGGAACAACATGGCGATCTCGCCAGCCTCGACCGCTAACTACGACTGGTTTCTCGACACATTCTGCCGCTCGGAGCAGGAAAAGGCATCGGTCGATGGCGGCTCGATCCACGAGTTTCTGGCAGCAGAGATTGACGTGGCCCTGAAAAAGCGGTCGACCATCCTGTTTCATCCCTATCTGTTCGGCTCCCCGTTTGGCGATGTCGCCAGCGGCAGCTTTGTCGGCCTTCACGGCTGGCACGATCGCGGCGATATGCTCAAGGCGGTTCTGGAGGGCATTGCTTTCAATCATCGCTCCCATGTCGAAGCCTTGCGCGAGGGCTTTGCTATCAGCGAGATCCGCCTGACCGGGGGCGGTTCACGCAATCCGGCTTTCGTCCAGATGTTCGCCGATGTGCTGAATGCCCCGGTCACCGTCACCTCGACCGACGAGGCCGCGGCCTTTGGCGCTGCCCTTTGCGCAGGTGCCGCGGTCGGCATGTTCGCGACGCCGCAACAAGGTGCCAGGCAGGCAGGCATGACGGCGCGCCAATACGAGCCGGTGCCGGCCTCAAGTGCTGTGTTCAACGAGCGCTTTTCCCTCTATGGCCGCATAGCAGGTGCGCTCGAACCGCTTTGGCCGGAGATCGAGAGGCTGGCGCGGCCAGACACTGGGGGAACCGCATGATCAAGGCCGACGAACGACGCGAAGAGATCGCTGACTATGTGATCAAGCTCGGCCAGGTGCGCATCGACGATCTGGTCGAACATTTCGGCGTATCGCGCATGACCATCCACCGGCACATCGACCGGCTGGCGCAGCAGGGCGTGCTGCGCAAGCTGCACGGTGCGGTGACGGTTCAGCCTTCAGGCCTCTACGAAAGCGCCTTCCGCTACCGGGTGACGGTCAATCGCGCCGAAAAGGATGCGCTGGCGCGGGCAGCACTGGATTATGTCGAAGCCGGCCAGGTGGTAATGCTGGACGATTCCTCCACAGCAAATGCCGCCGCCACTCTGCTGCTCGACGTCAAGCCGCTGACCGTCATCACCAACTCGGTGGCGACGGCGTCACTGCTGACCAATGTTGACGACATCGACTTCATCTGCCTCGGCGGCCAGTACCACGGCACCTACAACGCCTATATCGGTATCGTCTGCGAGAACGCAGTGGCACAGCTGCGCGCCAATGTCTTGATCTGTTCAGCCTCAGCCATCACTGGAACCACCGCCTTCATCCAGGATCCCAATGTCGTGCGGGTCAAGCAGGCGATGATGGCAGCATCGGTCAAGCGCATCCTTTTGGTCGACCATGCCAAGTTCGACAGGATCGCGCTGCACGTCTTCGACGATCTGACCAGCTTCGACGTCGTGCTGGCGACCGAAGGCCTGGGCGATGCACGGGCGCAAGCCCTCGAACGGGCCGGCGTGAAGCTGCGCATCGTCAAGACGAAAGCGCCATGAACCCTGCTGAAAGAACGCGTACGGAAAAGCCGACCGGGCGTCTGGCCGCCATGGCCGGGACCGGCGAGGTCGACGTCGTCATTCTCGGCGCCGGCATCAACGGGGCGGGCCTGTTTCGCGACCTGTGCGCACAGGGTGTCAGCTGCCTGATCGTCGACAAGGCCGATTTCGGTTCGGGCACCAGTGCCGCGCCATCCCGGCTCATTCATGGTGGCCTGAAATATCTCGAAACCGGCGAGTTCGGTCTGGTGGCGCAGTCGACGCTCGAACGCAATCTGCTTTTGAAAAACGCGCCGCATTATGTCAGTCCACTGCCGACCGTCATCCCGATCTTTTCCTGGAGCAAGGGCATGCTGGCGGCGCTGCGAACGGTGTTCGGCTCGACCAGCGCACCGCGCAGCCGCGGTGCCATCCTGATCAAGATCGGCCTGATGATCTATGATTTCTATGGCTCGCGAAACCAGGTCATGCCGCGCCACCGCATGGTCGGGCGGCGCCAGGCGCTCAGTGAGATGCCGGCGCTCAACCCTTCGATCGTCGCCACCGGCACCTACTATGACGCCAAGATAAGCCACCCCGAAAGGCTGGTGCTCGAACTGATCCTCGATGGGCTGCAGGCAAATGCGGCCTCGGCCAGCGCGAACTACACGGCGCCGGTGGCTTCGGCCGATGGCGTGCTGACCTTCCAGCCGGAAAACGGCGCGGCCTTTTCAGTGCGGCCGAAGCTGGTGGTCAATGCCGCCGGTCCCTGGATCGACGACGTCAACGATTTGCTTGGTGCGCCGTCGAAGATGATCGGCGGCACCAAGGGCTCGCACATCCTGTTGAAGCACGACGAACTGGTCAAAAGCCTGGCCGGGCGCATGCTCTATTTCGAGGCCGACGACGGCCGCATCTGCCTTGTCTACGACTATCTCGGCCTGGCGCTGGTCGGCTCCACCGACATCAAGGCCGACAATCCCGACGAGGTGCGCTGCGAGCCCGAGGAAGTCGAGTACCTGCTCGACAGCGTACGGACGCTGCTGCCGGGAATGGCGTTCGAGCGCGAGCAGATCGTCTATGCCTATAGCGGCATCAGGCCGCTGCCGGCCTCCGATGCATCGATACCTGGGCTGATCAGCCGCGATCACTCGGCGCCGGTCGCCGAGCCGGACCGGAACAGGCCTTTCGCGGTTATCTCGCTAATCGGCGGCAAATGGACGACCTTCCGTGGCTTCGCCGAGGAAGTCGCCGATACGGTGCTTGGGCGCCTGAAGCGCAGCCGTAAGGTGACGACGCAAGCCATGCCGATTGGCGGCGGCAGGGATTTCCCGCCCGATGCTTCGGCACGCGCAGACTGGCTGGCCCGGGCGCGATCGGAAACAGGCATCGAGGAACGGCGTCTCGATCAGCTGCTGTCACGATACGGCACCAGAGCTACGCAGATCGCCAGGCATGGGCCGGATGATGAGAGTCGACTGCCGGATTCAGAAAGCTACAGCCGGTCGGAAATCGACTACATCGTCCGCAACGAATTCGTCGAACATCTGGCTGATATCGTCATGCGCCGCAGCACCCTGGCGATTGCCGGTTCCCTGACAGGCCGGGACTTGCAGGAGATCGCGTCGATCGCCGCGCGGGCTCTTGACTGGAGTGCTGAGCGCATTGCGCAGGAAATCGAGGCCGCAGTTGTGGAACTCGAGGGCCGGAACCTGATGCGGTTGGACTGATCGCTCCGTCGCCGATGCCCTTTCCCGTGGCAATCCGGTCGGTTTTGCCGATGCCGCTGCGCGCGCGAAAGTAACCCACCTCACAGTCTGATTGGGATGTTTGCGCTACTGGATATAACTCAATAAAAACAGTTAATTGACGCGAAATGCGGCGGCAACGGTCGGCGCATGTCTGCTGGTCTCGGCATGATGTAACATAGATTGACGTTAAAATAACACCGCAGTATGATTGCCTAACATGCCTACTTCCTAAATAGACTGGAATTGCCTGCCGATGCGCCGGCGGACCGGCGTTTCAGGAGGGGCGAGGCCTGTGAAATCCCGGCAGACGCACTCGCCAAGTCCGGGGAAGGATTGACAGCAATGCAAGGATGTGAAAATTTTTGCACACAAAGATAATAATATCATCTCAGGGAGGAGATGGCTTGAAATCCGGCGGAACCGCTAACCGCGACCATGAATCCAGCCTCGCCACGCGCGCGGCCTGGCTTCACTATGCCGGGGGTCTCACGCAGGCTCAGGTGGCCAAGCGGCTTGGCCTGACCAGCCTCAAGGCGCACCGGCTTATCACCCGGGCCACCCAGGATGGCCTTGTCAGGGTGATCATCGACGGCGACGTCGGCGAATGCATCGATCTTGAGCAGCAGCTGATCAGTACCTACGGACTCGATTACTGCGAGGTCGTTCCCGATCTCGATCAGGACGAATTGCCGTTGAAGGCGCTTGGCATCGCCGGCGCGCAGTTTCTGAAGCGCGAGATCGATCGCGGCGAGGACATGCTGATCGGCGTCGGCCATGGGCGCACCCTTGCTGCAAGCGTCGAATATCTGACGCGCACCGCCGCCGCCCATATCCGTTTCGTGTCGCTGCTTGGCGGCGTGACGCGCAAATTCGCCGCCAACCCGCACGACGTCATGCATCGGCTGGCCGAGCGGACCGGCGCGCAGGCCTATGTGATGCCGGTGCCTTTCGTCGCCAACACCGCCGAGGACCGTGAGGTGCTGCTTGGCCAGCGCGGTATCAGCGATGTCTTCGAACTGGCAAGCCGGTCCGACCTGATGTTCGTCGGCATAGGAACCGCCGAGCGGGAAGCCTCGCTGGTCGCTACCGGCATGATCGAACATTCCGAAATCGATGAGGTCAAACGCGATGGCGGCGTCGGCGAGCTGCTCGCCCACTTCTTCGACGACAACGGGCGCCCGGTGGAAACGGCGCTGTCGGAAAGAATTCTGGCGCTCCCGCGGGACCAGTTGAAAGGTCGCAGGATCGTCGCCGTCGCTGGCGGCAAGGTGAAAGTGCGCGCGATCAGGGCGGTGCTCGAAAGCCGTTATCTGAGCGGCCTGATCACCGATGAAAGCACTGCGCGCGCTCTTGTCGAAAAGAACCAATCCAATGGTGCAAAGCGCCATGTGAACGGAGGATCGTCAAATGCGTGACAAGCGCGGATCTGCATTGCTGGCGGTTGCGTCATGAGCGCGAAGGCTGCCACCACATCGACCCGGTCGGCCTCGCCCGGCCTGCGCCGGGCACTTGCCGGCGCGGCAATTGTCGTTCTGCTCGGCGCCATGGCGCTCGACACCAAGGTGGTCAGGATCGGATCCGCCGGAGACGTCCGCAGCGCCGTCTTCTCTGCCGCCGACTACGGCAAGTCGGAATTTCCCAAGGTGCAGGCCGATGTCGAGGGCCGTGCCGCCGACGCCATGACAGTGGCGACGGCGATCGCCAAGGACAGGGCGACGGCCGAAAAGGAATACGGCGTGCCCGCGGGTGTCGGGCCGGTCATCTCGGTCAAGTTCAGCGGCGTTGTCGGTGAAGGAAAATCGGGCATTTACAAGGTTGCTGTCGATGGGTTGCCCGACACGCTAATGATCCGCGTCCAGACGGGACCGGCTATCAACGGCACGGAGCTGCGCGACGCCACCGGCAAGATCACATTCGGCCAGTTCACCAACCAGATCGAATACCAGGACGCCGGCTCGGCGCTGAACAACGAGATGAAGAAGGAAGTCCTGGCCAAGATCGACACCAGCGCCTTGACCGGCAAGACCATATCGGTGGTCGGCGCCTTCAAGCTGGTCAATCCGAAGAGCTGGCTGGTCACTCCGGTGAGGCTGGACGTCAAATGAGACCGGCTGCCGGCAACGGACCCGCGAATGGCGACGCCGTGCTTTCGGCGCGCAACATCGTCATGTCGTATGGCGGCGTCCACGCCCTCAAGGGCGTCAATTTCGACATCCATCGCGGCAAGGTCACCACGCTGTTCGGAGAGAATGGCGCCGGCAAGTCGACGCTGATGAAGATCCTGTCTGGCGTCGTCACACCGACGTCCGGCGACATCGTGCTCGACGGCAATCTCGTCAGTTTTTCCTCGTCCTCCGACGCGCGCGATCGCGGCATCTCGATCATCCACCAGGAACTCAGCCTGGCGCCGAATCTGAGCGTTCGCGACAACATCTTCATGGGCCGAGAACTGCGCACCAGGACCGGCCTCGACTTCGCCGAGGAATCGCGCCAGGCGCGCGCGCTGATGGCCGATCTCGAAGAGGACATCGACCCAATGACCCTGGTCGAGGATCTGCGCCTCGGGCAGCAGCAGATCGTCGAGATCGCGCGGGCACTGTCGGTCGATTCCCGCATCCTGATCATGGACGAACCGACCTCGGCGCTCAGCGCCACAGAGGTGGAGGTGCTGTTCAAGGTGATCCGCGATTTGACCAGCCGCGGCGTCTCCATCGTCTACATTTCACATCACCTCGAAGAAGCCCTGCAGATCACCGACTACGCCGTCGTCCTGCGCGACGGCGCGATCACGGCGACGGCCGACGCCAGGGATATCGACCTCGAGTGGATCGTGCGCAACATGGTCGGCGAGAACTTCGATCTCGGCTCGCCGCCGACCGGTCATGCGTTCGGCGAGGTCGCTCTGTCGATCGAGGATGTCAGCGTCGTCGACACTTCTGGCTCCGGTTATTCCGTCGTCGATCATCTGTCGCTGGACGTCAGAGCGGGCGAGATCGTCTGCATCTATGGGCTGATGGGCGCCGGGCGCACGGAATTGCTGGAAGCCGTCGCCGGACGGGTACCGATGGCGGGCGGCCGCGCGCTTCTGGAGGGCGAGGACGTCTCGGGGCTGAGCATCGCCCAGCGCATCGCCAAGGGTCTTGTGTTGGTCCCCGAGGACCGCCAGCGCGACGGGTTGGTGCAGACCATGACCGTCGGCCGCAATCTCTCGCTTGCCAGCATCGAAGCGTTCGCCAAGGGGCTGTTTCTGTCCCGCACCAAGGAGCGTGGGCTGATCGAGGATTCGATCCGCAAGGTGACCATCAAGACCGCGGGCGGCAACGCCATGATCGGATCGCTGTCGGGCGGCAATCAGCAGAAGGTGGTCATCGGCAAGATGCTGACGACCAACCCAAAAGTTATCCTCCTCGACGAGCCGAGCCGCGGCATCGATGTCGGCGCCAAGGCCGAGGTCTTCCGCTTGCTGAGCGAGCGTGCCGCGCAGGGCCTTGCGGTGATCTTCTCCACTTCGGAGGTCAACGAATGCCTCAGCATCGCCCACCGCATCGTCGTCATGCGCCGCGGCAGGATTTCAGCTGAATTCGGCGCCAACGCCACCAAAGAGCAGATCATGGCCGCCTCCGGCGAAGCCGTGGTCGCCTGATCACCAGGAATTTCGGAGCCCAGACCATGACCGATGTCAGCCAGGCCAGAAAACAGTCCAGTCCAAGCGCGAGCGAAGGCTTCGATCTCGCCAAGCTGCTGCTCGAGGGCCGGGCTTTCTTTGCCCTCATTGTCATCATCGTCGTCTTTTCGATCTTGTCGCCCTACTACCTCTCGGTGGCGAACTTCCTGACCATGGCTTCGCATGTCGCCATCTTCGGAATTCTCGCGATCGGCATGCTGCTCGTCATCCTCAATGGCGGCATCGACTTGTCGGTGGGGTCGACGCTCGGCCTCGCCGGCGTCGTTGCCGGGTTCCTGATGCAAGGGGTGACGCTGACCTGGCTGGGCGTCGTTCTCTACCCACCGGTCTGGGTGGTCGCGGTGCTGGCCTGCATGCTGGGCGCCGTCGTCGGGCTGATCAATGGCGTACTCATTGCGCGCTTCAAGGTACCGGCCTTCGTGGCGACGCTCGGCGTCATGTACATGGCGCGCGGCCTGGCGCTGCTGATGACC
The DNA here is from genome assembly GCF_040321205.1 of Mesorhizobium sp. M0496. Classification (NCBI taxonomy): domain Bacteria; kingdom Pseudomonadati; phylum Pseudomonadota; class Alphaproteobacteria; order Hyphomicrobiales; family Phyllobacteriaceae; genus Mesorhizobium; species Mesorhizobium sp. M0496. Next base: position 61,723 of record NZ_JAMYRC010000012.1, read on the forward strand.
AGTGGCCTGACCTACAACAATCTCGGCGGCAAGCCGGAGCTGGGAAACACCGGCTTCGATGCGCTTGGCTTCAACCGCCTGTTCGGCGTGCCGACCGGCGTCGTGGTTCTCGTCGTCATCGCGCTGATTGGCAGCATCGTGCTGAATCGAACCGCATTCGGGCGCTGGCTTTACGCGTCAGGCGGCAACGAGCGCGCGGCCGAACTGTCCGGTGTTCCGGTCAAGACCGTGCAGATTTCCGTCTACGTGCTGTCAGGCATCTGCGCCGCCATTGCCGGCCTGATCCTGTCTTCGCAGCTGACGTCGGCGGGACCGACCGCGGGCACCACCTACGAGCTGACGGCCATCGCCGCCGTCGTCATCGGCGGCGCGGCACTGACCGGCGGGCGCGGCAACATCCGTGGAACCCTGCTCGGGGCCTTCGTCATCGGCTTCCTGTCCGATGGTCTGGTGATCATCGGCATCTCATCCTACTGGCAGACAGTGTTCACGGGCGCGGTCATCGTGCTCGCCGTGCTCCTCAATGCCGTTCAGTATCGCCGCCGCAGCAAGCTCCCAAGCGCGACAGGTGGCCAACCGACTTCTCAGAAACGGGGGAAGGCCGAACCGGCCAATCCTGCCCAAGGGAAGACTGCCAGATGAACTGGCAGCAACACCGCGTAGTCATTGGAGGAATGTACATGAAAACCATGCTTAAGAGCTTGCTCGCCGCCGCGATGGTCGTCGGGTTTACGGCGGCCGCGTCGGCCGCGGGCCTGATCTCGATCATCGTCAACGATCCGGCCAACCCCTACTGGCTGACCGAGGGCAACGTCGCCAAGGCCGAAGCCGAGAAGCTCGGCTATACGGCCAATGTCGGTGCCCACAAGGGCGATACCAACACGGAAAGCAACCTGATCGACACCGCCATCACCAACAAGTCGGTGGCCATCATTCTCGACCCGGCCAACGCTGACGGCTCTGTCGGCGCGGTGAAGAAGGCGATAGCCGCCAACATCCCGGTCTTCCTCGTCAACGCAGAGATCAACCAGGAGGGCCTCGCCAAGGGACAGCTCGTCTCCAACAACGCGCAGGGTGCTGCTCTTGGTGCCCAGCAATGGGTGCAGGCGGTCGGTGAAAAGGGCAAATATGTCGAACTGCTCGGCGCCCCGTCGGACAACAACGCCGCGACGCGCTCGAACGGCTACGCAACTGTGCTGAGCCAGTATCCGGATCTCGAAAAGGCTGCTTCGCAGGTCGCCAACTGGGATCGCACCCAGGGCCACGACAAGATGCAGAGCATGCTGCAGGCCAATCCCGACATCATCGCCGTGATCAGCGGCAATGATGAAATGGCTCTTGGTGCGGTTGCGGCGCTGAAGGAAGCCGGCAAGCTGGCTGGCATCAAGGTCGGCGGCTTCGACGGCTCCCCGGATGCGGTTGCGGCGATCAAGTCCGGTGAACTGCAGTATACCGTGCTTCAGCCGGTCGCCATTTTCTCGGCTAAGGCCGTGCAGCAGGCGGACTCGTTCATCAAGACGGGCGCCACCGGTGCGGCGACCGAGAAGCAGCTGTTCGATTGCCTTCTCATCACCAAAGACAATGTCGACAAGTACACCGCACCCTTCGTGCTGTCTGAATAAAACCTGCACAGGGGGTGTCCTTGCGGACACTCCCTGCCTCTTCTACGAGATTGCCCTCGTGAACTGCCTTCATAACCAACCGGAATTTGCGTCATGAAAGACCTGCTGATCGGCATCGACGCGGGAACGTCGGTGATCAAATCGGTCGCTTTCGATCTGTCCGGGCGGCAGCTCGCCATGACGTCGGTACCCAACAGCTTCGTCACCCTGGAGGGCGGCGGCGCCGAGCAGGACCTCGATCAGACCTGGCGCGACATGGCGCGGACCGTTCGCGATCTGGCGACCAAAATCCCCGACCTCGCGCAACGAACCGCGGCGGTAGCGGTCACCGGGCAGGGCGACGGAACCTGGCTGATCGATGGCGCCGGCTTGCCGGTCTCGCGCGCATGGTTGTGGCTCGACGCGCGCGCCGGACATCTGGTGGATGAGATGCGCGCCGATCCCCGGGATCGCAGGCGGTTCGAGCTAACCGGCACGGGGCTCAATTCCTGCCAGCAGGGTGCCCAGCTTGCCTTCATGAAAAAGAACAATCCGGAGATGCTGGCGCGAGCGGCGACCGCACTGCATTGTAAGGATTGGCTCTACTTCAAGATGACGGGCGAACGCGCAACGGACCCCTCCGAAGGAACCTTCACCTTCGGCGATTTTCGCTCGCGCACCTATTCCAACGAAGCCCTCGACATCCTGGATCTGACGACGCATCGCCGCCTGTTGCCTCCCATGCTCGAAGGCACCACCGACCATCATGCGCTGTCGCGATCGGCAGCGGGAGAGACCGGCCTGCTCGAAGGCATGCCGGTGGTGCTGGGTTATGTGGATATGGTCATGACGGCTCTCGGAGCCGGCCTCTACGATCCCTCAGGCAATGTCGGCTGCACGGTCATCGGCTCGACCGGCATACACACGCGTTTCGCAGCCACTCCCGACGATGTCGTGCTGAACGATGATGGCTCCGGCTACACCATCGCCATGCCTATCCCAGGCGGCTTTGCACAATTGCAGTCCAACATGGCGGCGACGCTCAACATCGACTGGCTGCTTGGCCTTGCGCGCGACGTGCTCGCCACGGGTGGTGGCAAACCTTCTCATGACGAGTTGCTGAAGGCACTCGATGTCTGGGTGGAAGCATCCGAGCCGGGATCGCTGATTTACCAGCCTTACATATCGCTGGCTGGCGAACGCGGACCATTCGTCGACCCCGACGCACGCGCGGGCTTCATCGGCCTTTCGGTAAAGCACGGCTTTGGCGATCTGGCGCGCGCCGTCCTCGAGGGATTGGCCTTCGCGGCCCGTGATTGCTACCAGGCGATGGGCACCGTGCCGAGCGAGATCCGGCTGTCGGGCGGCGCCGCGCGCAGCCCGTCATTGCGGCGCATCATCGCTGCGGCGACCCGGGCGCAAGTGCGCACCAGCAGCCGCCAGGAAGCCGGCGCCGCAGGTGCCGCGATGATGGCCGCGGTCGGGCTCGGCGTTTACGGCTCCATGGAAGACTGCGCTGCCGAGTGGGTGACGCCGCTTCTCGGCGACTGCGATGCCTATGACGAGGTGCTTTCGCAAACCTACGATGCGCTCTTTCCTTCCTTCGTTGCGGCGCACCGGGCGCTTCGGCCGGTATGGAAGGGCATGGCGCACCGCACAGGAGCAAGATCTTGAGCAATACAACAGATGTCGTCGATCTCTTCGTGATCGGCGGCGGCGTCAACGGAGCCGGCATAGCGCGTGATGCGGCCGGTCGCGGCCTGTCCGTCATCCTGTGCGAAAAGGACGATCTCGCGCAAGGCACCAGTTCGCGCTCCGGCAAGCTGGTGCATGGCGGTCTGCGCTATCTCGAATATTACGAGTTTCGGCTGGTTCGCGAAGCGCTGATCGAACGCGAGGTGCTGCTCGAGGCGGCGCCGCACATCATCTGGCCGATGCGCTTCGTTCTTCCGCACAGCCCGCAAGACAGGCCAGCCTGGCTGGTCCGGCTCGGACTGTTTCTCTACGACCATCTTGGCGGCCGCAAGCGGCTGCCGGGAACCAGGACGCTTGATCTGAGAACATCGCCGGAAGGCGCGCCGATCAAGGACGAATTCAAGCGCGGCTTCGAATATTCCGACTGTTGGGTCGACGACGCGCGCCTGGTGTTGCTCAACGCACTGGACGCCGGGCAGCTCGGCGCAAGGGTGCTCACGCGCACTGCATGCATTGCGGCACGACGCGAAAATGGCCTGTGGTCGATCGACATACAGGACGGCCGCACGGGTGCGGTCACGAAAGTCTGGGCGCGCGCACTGATCAATGCGGCAGGGCCATGGGTCAACGACATTGTCAGCCGCGTCGCCGGCCAGAATTCCACACGCAATGTTCGTCTTGTGAAGGGCAGCCACATTGTCGTGCCCAAATTCTGGGAGGGGCGGCAGGCCTATCTGATCCAGAACAGCGACAAGCGGGTGATCTTCGTCAACCCCTACGAGAACGATCTGGCGCTGATCGGCACGACCGACATTCCCTACGAAGGCAGGCCCGAGGAAGTGGCGGCCGAGGCAAGCGAAGTCGATTACCTGATCAAGGTGGTCAATCGCTACTTCAAGCGGCAGCTGACGCCACAGGACGTGGTCTACAGCTTCTCCGGGGTGCGTCCGCTCTATGACGACAATGCCGACAATCCAAGCGCGGTGACGCGCGACTATATTTTCGAACTCGACGCCTCCAATGGCAACGCGCCACTGCTTTCGGTGTTCGGCGGCAAGATCACCACCTTCCGCAAGCTCTCCGAACATGCGCTGGAAAAGATCCAGCCGTTCTTTCCGACCATGAAGAAAGCCTGGACGGCCAAAATTCCCTTGCCCGGGGGCGACATTCCCAATGCTGACTTCGAGCAGTTCCGGAGTGATCTGCATTCCGAGTTTTCATGGCTCAGCCCGTCGCTGGTGAAGCACTACGCTCGAACCTATGGCACCCGCGCCAGGCAATTGCTGGCCGGCGTGCATAACGAAGCGGATCTCGGCCACCGCTTCGGTCCCGATTTCTATGAACGGGAAGCAAAGTTCCTGGTCGAAACCGAATGGGCAGGTACACCAGCCGATATACTGGAGCGCCGCACCAAACATGGCCTGCATATCAATGCAGCCGAGCGCAAGATTTTCGAAGACTGGTTCTCCAACATCATGGCGACGACGGACTGATGGCCTTCACGCTTTCCCTCAACACCAATCCCCTGGTCAATCGCTTCGCCGATCCAGACGATCTGATCGACGCGATCGCCTATGGCATCGGCATCCGCGACGTGCAGCTGACGCACGAATTCGTCAATCCGGGCTGGCCGGCGGCGACGATTGCCAAATTCCTTCGCCTGTTCAACAGCGCATTGGCGAGGACCGGCGTGCGGATCACCTCGGGCATGACCGGACCCTATGGCAGGCTTAACCATTTCGGCCACCCGGATGCGGATGTCCGGCGCTACTATGTCGACTGGTTCAAGACGTTTGCCGACATTTCCGCCGAATTCGGCGCGTCGGGCATGGGCACGCAGTTCGCCATCTTCACCTACAAGGACTTCGACGATCCGCAACGGCGGGCAGTGCTGCTCGACATCGCGCTCGAATGCTGGCGCGAGGTGGCCGAACACGCCAAGGCGGCGGGCCTGACCTATCTGTTCTGGGAGCCGATGTCGGTCGGCCGCGAGTTCGGCCACACGATCGAAAGCTGCGTCACGCTGCAGAGCGCCATCGATGCGGCGAAGCTGCCTATACCGATGAAGATGATGGTAGATATCGACCATGGCGATGTGACCTCGCCCAACCCTGCCGACACCGATCCCTATGCCTGGGCGAAAGCGTTTCCATTGCAATCGCCGATCATCCATATCAAGCAGTCGTCCATGAACAAGGGCGGGCACTGGCCGTTCACGGCCGCCTACAACAAGGATGGCCGCATAGTGCCGCAAAAACTGCTGGATGCCGTTCGGCAGGGCGGCGGAACCGACAACGAAATTTGCCTTGAACTTTCCTTCAGGGAGAGAGAACCAGTCGACCATCAGGTTATCGAGATGATCCGCGAGTCGGTGGATTTCTGGGCGCCTTACATCGACAGTGGCCGCGACAGTCTCAAGCCTCAAGCTTGAGTGAAATGCCGGCTCGACGCCGGCACTGGTGGCCAGGAAAACACGCGTTGAAGGAGAAAAGAATGACCCCATATTGGGTCGGCACGAGCTGGAAGATGAACAAGACGCTTGCCGAGGCGCTGCAGTTCGCCGATGCGCTGGCCGCCTTCGTGCCTGGTTTCGACAAGGCGATACAGCCTTTCGTCATTCCGCCGTTCACCGCAGCGCGCCAGGTCAAGGCGGCGCTCGCCAACACCCGCGTGAAGGTCGGCGCCCAGAACATGCATTGGGCCGACGCCGGCGCCTGGACGGGGGAGATCTCGCCAGTGATGCTGAAGGATTGCGGGTTGGACCTGATCGAGTTCGGCCATAGCGAGCGCCGCGAGCATTTCGGCGAAACGGATGCGGCCGTGGGATTGAAAACGGCGGCTGCGGTCAGGCACGGCTTCGTGCCGTTGATCTGCGTCGGTGAGACGCTGGCTGAACGCGAATCCGGCCGCGCCGAGGCGGTGTTGACGGCACAGGTTCTCGGCGCGCTGCAAGAGCTGAGCGGCGATCAATTGAAGGCAGAAATCCTCTTTGCCTACGAGCCGGTCTGGGCGATCGGCGAGAAGGGCATTCCCGCCAGCGCCGACTATGCCGACAGGCAGCAGGCGCTGATCAAGAAGATTGCCGCCGACCGGTTGCCGATTGCTCCACCTGTGCTTTACGGCGGCAGCGTCAATCCCGGCAACGCAGCCGAACTGATCGGCCAGCCGCATATCGATGGCCTGTTCATCGGCCGCTCGGCGTGGCAAGCGGAAGGCTACATCGACATTCTGAAAAAGGCGTCGGCCGCCATCGCGCGCTGACTGTTACGACACGAAAGCAAAGGAGTTCATCACCATGAAGATCGCACTTGGAGCCGACAGCGCCGGCAAGCCGCTGCTCGATGTCATCGCCAAGCATCTCGCCGGCAAGCCGGAACTGCAGGTCGTCGATCTCAGCCAGGCCGGATTCTACGCCGATATCGCCGCCGCGGTCGGCCACGAAGTTCTCGACGGCAAGTACGACCGGGCCATCCTGTTTTGCGGCACCGGCATCGGCGTCAGCATCTCCGCCAACAAGGTGCCGGGCATTCGCGCCGCGTTGACCCACGACACCTATTCCGCGGAGCGCGCCGCCAAGTCCAACAACGCCCAGATCATCACCATGGGCGCCCGCGTCATCGGCCCGGAACTGGCGAAATCGATCGCCGACGCATGGCTGGCCTCGGAGTTCGATCCGAACGGCCCCTCCGCCGCAAACGTGCAGGCCGTCGACAAGCTCGACGCCAAGCGCTGACGCGAGGGACCTGCTGCTGAGTTAACTGGTCAAGGCGACCCGCATCGCCTCGATCACGGTCACGGCGGACGCGGCGCCTGGGTCCATATGGCCAAGCGAGCGCTCGCCAAGGCGGGAGGCCCGGCCCTTGGTGGCGACCATTGCCTTGGTCGCTTCCGCGCCTGCCTTTGCCGCCTGCGCGGCAGCCTCGAGACTGCCCGCCAGATCCTTGCCGGAAGCCAGCGCTTCGCCCGCCGCTTGCGCTGCCGGCTCCCATGCATCGATCATCGTCTTTTCGCCCGGCTCGGCCTTGCCACGATCCTGGATGCCTTTGGCCATGGCCTGGAACAGCGCGACCACGTCCGCATCGCCAAGTGTCGTCTTGCCCTTGACGGCTGCCGCGCCGCGCATGAACGCGGTGGCATAGAGCGGGCCCGAGGAGGCGCCGACCGCGTTCAGGAATGACTTTGCTGCCGTGTTCAGCAAGGTGGTCGGATCGGTCGCCCCGGTGTCCAGCGCGGCGACCGCATCGCGGGCCGCGGAGAATCCAAGCTCCATCGCGATGCCGTGGTCGGCGTCGCCGATAACCCCGTCAAGCGCGCACAGCCGGTCTCTGTCGGCTGACATGGCGGTTGCGATCGTTGCGAACATACCGGCAAGGCGGGCGGTGTCGATTGTCGTCATACTATTGTCCCTTGACGAGGAGCAGGTTCAGCCGGCGCGAAACATGGCGCAGTCGCAAGGGTGGTCCAGCATCGTCTGCAACTCGCCGTCAAGCCGATGCAGAGTGATCGAGGCGCCCGCCATTTCGAGCGAGGTGCAGTAATTGCCAACCCAGCTTGCGTGAATGGACACACCGATCTCGTCGAGCCTCTGCTTCACGCGCCGGTTCATGATGTAGAGTTCCATCAGCGGCGTCGAGCCGAGCGAATTGACGAGCACCGCGACCTTGTCGCCGCGCACCGGCGCCATCTCGCCGAGGATCCTGTCCAGCATCTCGTCGGTGATCTCGTCGGCTGTTTTCAATTTTTCGCGCGCGATGCCGGGTTCGCCATGAATGCCCATGCCGATCTCCATCTCGTCCGGCTCGATCTCGAAATTCGGCCGGCGGGTCTGCGGCAAAGAGCAGGGCGACAGCGCCACGCCCATGGTGAAAGTGTGGTCGTTGGCCTTGCCGGCGATGCGCTCGCATTCGTCGAAGGACAGCATCCGGTCGCAGGCAGCGCCGGCCGCCTTGAAGATGAAGAAATTCCCGGCGACGCCGCGCCTCTTGTGCCGCTGGTCGCGTGGTGCCGAAGCGACGTCGTCGGTGCTCAGCACCGTACGCACCTCGATGTCGTCCATGGCCGCCATCTCGGCGGCCATGTCGAAATTCATCACGTCGCCGGCATAGTTGCCGTACATGAACAGCACGCCGGCGCCGCCGCTGACTGCCTTGGCGCATTCGAGGATCGGGTCCGGCGGCGGCGAGGCAAAGACGTTGCCGATGGCCGCCGCGTCGGCCAATCCCTTGCCGACGTAGCCGAGGAAGCTCGGCTCATGGCCAGAGCCGCCGCCAATGACGAGACCGACCTTGCCTTGGCGCGGTCCGTCGCGGGCGATGATGGAGCGTGGACTGCCGTCCACGCTTTTGAGATGGCGGGGATGCGCGGCGAGAATGCCTTCCAGCATCTCGTCGACGGCGCGGTTGCCGTCGTTGATGATCTTCTTGGTCTGCACCCGGCATCCTCCCGATTTCGGTATTTTCGCAGATAATACCGGGTGTTACCGGGATTTCCACCCAGCAAGACGTATTTCACGCGTTGAGGTGTTTCGCGCAGCGGCACCCGAATCTAGCTGCTGGTCCTTTCAGTCGCCGAGGCCGTCACGGATGGCTGAGAAATAGCGGTCTGATCCGACCTGACCGCCCTTGAGCGCAACCTCCAGTTCGTCGATCGCCTTGATGCGCGAATGGGCAACGCAAAGCGGGGAGCCCGGCGAAGCGGGCAGCGGCATGCGGATTGTCAGCGCATCGACACCCATCTCGCCCAGTGCGTGGCTCGACGTATCGCCGCCGGCAATGACCACGCGCCGCAGGCTCTGTTCGGCCGTCAGGCTACGAAGGATTTCTCCAAGGCCGCGGCCAAGTCTATGGCGGGCGCCTTCCTGCCGGTCGATTTCGGCGCCCCTGTCGGCAGTGGGGCCAAGCGCGGTGTAGAGGATGACGCTGCGCCCCGCTTGCAGACCGGCAAGCCCATTTTCCGTCGCACGCGCGATCGCCTGCTGTGAAGCCTCGGAAACCAGTTCGACCGGATCGACCTCGATGCCGTCGAAGCCGTCGGTCAGGGCATGTCGGATCTGCCGTTCGGTGGTCGGCGAGCAACTGCCCGACACCACGGCGATCCGGTCGGCAGCGCCCGGCGGCGTGAAGCCTTGTCCGGCGCTGACGATGTCATTCGACGCCCATTCGGCCAGCAACGCATACTCGACACCGGACGAACCGACGACAAAAGAACCGCCGGGCTTGCGAACGCGCCACAGCTCCTTGCCGGCCAGAGCCTGCGTCTCCAGATTGTCGACATCGACAAGCACGATTGCGGTGCCGTCTCCGGCCAGGCGGTCGAATGCCGCCGACCGTGACGCGGACTGCAGCGTCGCAAGGTCGACCAGCCCGGAGTTCAGCGCCGTCTGTCGCGACAGATGGATCAGCAGATCGGACTCATCCATCGGCGTGGTCGGGTGGCGGCTCATCACAGGGTGGCGGTCGATGCGGAAATATTGATCGCGATAGGCGGCGAACAGATGGCCGAAGGCGGTGTAGCGCTTGAGCTGCGGCGCGCCGACCAGCAGCGGCACGCTGTCCTGTGCGAACACCGAGCGGCCGAGCTCGATGGCCCGGCCGATGCTGCCGATCGTCGGGCTGGAATCGAAGGTCGAGCAGACCTTGTAGTGGCAGATTGCGGCTTTCAACGTCTTCAGCCAGCCGAAGGCTTCGCGCAGATGCGTGTCCATCCACTGCGGCGTCTCGCTGCGGCTGGTGCCGGCCAGGCCGATCGCCCGGCACTGCGCAAATCGCGCAAGCAAGGCCTCGTCCGGCTGGCGCATGAACAGCACGGTCGGCACGCCGCCGAGCTCAAGCGCCTCCATGACATCGGTCGAGCCGGTCAGGTCGTCGCCATAATAGCTGAGAAGCAGGTCTTGCATGGCTTCAGGCCGCCTTGCCGTCGCCGAATTTTTCGATCGACCGCGCCAGTTCAGGGTGGTTCAAGGCGAAGTCGGCAAGCGCAATGCCGTCAACCGCCGCTTGCCAGGCTTGCTGCACGGCACGCACGCCGGCGCCAGGCCCGTCCGGATGGCTGATGATGCCACCGCCGCAGAGATAGAGAAGATCGACTGTCCGCCCGGTCCGTGCATATGTCTCGGGCGCCTGGCCGCCCCACTGGCCGGAGCCCGCCACCGGCAAGGCGCGGTCCTCGGGTGAAAAGATCGGTGTCGTCACCGCCTTGAACGACTCGACGAAAGAGTCATCCGGTTCCCAGTATTTCGAGGCGATGCCGTTGATCTGGAACTGGTCGACGCCGAGCAGCCGCCAGAACTGCTGCCAGACCTTGAAGTCCATGCCGAGGCCCGGGTGACGGGTGAGGATGTCCCAGCCATTGCGATGGGCGTGCAACACCAGGCTGGAGCGTTTTCTCAGGAACGACATGCCACCGAGCCCGATCGAATTGATGTTGACCACAGCGCAATTGCCGCCGGCCTTCGCCACCAGATCATGGTTGCGCATCATCTCGTCCGGGTCGGCATGCGAGATGCCGAAGGCATACATAACCTTCTTGCCGGTCTTTTGCTCATGGTCGAGGATGAGCGGCATGATTGCCTTCACCCGTTCCGACAGGGGCGAATAGGCCGGGCTCATCAGCTTTTCATCGTCCTTGATGAAATCGACGCCGGCGGCGATCAGTTCCGCCACCATTGCCGCCGTCTCGGGCGGCCGCAGCCCGAGCGCCGGCTTGACGATCGTGCCGATGATCGGGCGGTCCGTCACACCGGTCAGCCGGCGGCTGCCGGCGACACCGAACTGTGGACCGGGATGCGCGCCGCGAAAATCCTCCGGTAGTTTCATGTCGACGACGCGGATCCCGGTGAGACCCTTGATCGAATAGGTGCCGCCGATGGCGATCGTCATGAGCGCCGAAAGGTCGGTGCCGATGGCATCGAACGGAAAGGCGATATCGATATCCGCACGCTTGAACGGCCCGTTGCCGTCATCGGGAAGCGACGGCCGCTCGACATCGGGCAGGGGCCGTATCGCCAGCACGCGCGCCGCCACGCGGGCCTTCAGCTCCTCGGTCTCGCCGGGCAGCGCGACGAAGGTCCCGGTCGATTGGTCGCTGGCGATCTTGGCGGCCAGCGCTTCGATGCTGCCAGGCGTTTCGATGCGATAGGTGAGGGTGATCATGGTCTGCTGTCTCAGGCCGAGCGTTCGAAAAAGGTTCACCGGTGCTCGAAATCTGGTATAATGAGTACATAAGTATTGCAAGACATATCGGGCTGGGAGTTTTAGGCGGATCGACAGACGGCAATTTCCGGGAACTATGCCGGCAGTGTTAGATAGGGCCGGGTCAAGGGAGTGATTCGCGACGATGAACCGTTCGGAACCGATTGTCCGGCGCAAGCTTTCCGACGAGGTCTTCTTGCGGCTGAAGCGCCTGATCACCAGCGGCGAGCTGATGCCGGGCGACGACATGCCGTCGGAGCGCGAACTGATGGAGCGCTTCGAGGTCGGCAGGCCGGCGATCCGCGAGGCGATGCAGGCGTTGAGCAATATGGGCCTTGTCGCGATCTCGCATGGCGAGCGCGCCAAGGTGCTGCAGCTCACCGCCAAGTCGATCATCAAGCAGGTCGATGGCGCCGCCAAGATCATCCTGTCGTCATCGAAGGACACGCTTGAGCATTTGAAGACCGCGCGCATCTTCTTCGAGCGCGGCATGGTCAGGGAAGCCGCCGAAAAGGCCACCGCCGAGGATGTGCAGCGGCTGCGGGCCACCGTTGCCGAACAGCGCGGCTTTCGCGGTGATTCCGAAGCCTTCATTTCCGCTGACATGAAGTTCCATACCCAGATCGCCGCGATTTCCGGCAACCCGATCTATGTCGCCGTCAGCGAGGCGATGCTGGGCTGGTTGAAGGAATATCACACCGAAATGCTGATCTGGACCGGCAAGGAAAACTTCACGCTGACCGAGCACGAAGAGATCATTGGCCGCATCGAGAAGAAGGATGCCGACGGCGCCGAGAAGGCGATGATCAAGCATCTGGAGCGCTCGCGCGCGCTCTATGTGATGAATTCCGAAAAGTAACTTCAGCCGAGCCGGGTAACCGTATAAGGCGTCATCACGAGATGGCCTCGCCCGAGCGCCGAAAGATCGACCTGCACGTCGTCTGCCGTCAGATTCGCCAGCCATGCGACAATCTCGCCCGAGGCAGAACGACCGGCCAGCGCCAGCACCTTGGTCTCATCGCTCGTCCTTGCCGCCACCTGCGCAAGGCCGGCCATTTCGCAAAGCCCCTTGATAGCCCTGAAGATCGGGCGGGGTGATCCTTCCGCGACGGGTTCTCCGGATGACGCCAAGACGCCGAACGGGCCGGTGAAGCTGGAAAGAGTCAGCATCTCCAGTCCAGCCGGCGCGACGCGTGCGGCATAGCCGATCGTCCATGCTGCTGCGAACAGGCCGGCATGGCGCGGGTCGCTGTCGGCCATGGCGATGCGCTGTCCCCCGGGATTGGGCTTGGTCGCGCCGCCATAGGGGTTCTGGCGCATGGCAATCGTCGACGGTCCGATCCGGTATGGCTTCGCCCCGAAGATCGACCGCACCGATTGGGTGATGAAAGGCAGCGCCTCCAGCGATTGCATGATGCTGAGATCGTCGGCGGCATGCACGATCGGGCAGGTGCAATGGGTGACGAAATCGAGCTGGTCCGCCGGCACGCGCTTGCGGTTGAGCTCGGTGAAATAACTGAACATGCCGCCGCCGAGGCGAATATCGGGAAAGGCGCGTCGCGCCGCCGCATAGACCTCCTCGAGCGGTGGGCATTCAGGCCATGCGCTGCCCGGCGGCGTCGACTGCCGGTCGACCGAAGGCGACACGGCAATGGCCGAGAGGTTTAGCTCGGCCTGGCGCACCAGGGCGGCGACGCCTGACAGCTCGGCGTCGAGATCGCCTGTGAAGGCAACGACGCATTCGAGGGTTGTGTGCGCCGGATGGGCGGCGGCTAGCCTTGCAAAGGACCGCAAGGCATCGAGCCCGTGGCCGCGCGTCGGATCGTAGTGAAACAGCAACTGTTGCGGGCCGAGTGTCGACAGCGCGGAGAGGTTCGCCAACGTCGTCTCGACATCCTCGGGATAGATGACCACGCCGACATCGGGCAGTCTCGGCCCGGCTTCGCCGAGTTCAACGCGGACCGGTTCGCGGGCCATGGCGGCAGCCGGCGTTTTGCTTTCACCAGTGATGCGCAGGCTGATCGTCTGGCGCAGGGGTTGGCCGACAGGCAGCACATAGGGCCATGGCCGCGCAAGCGGCCGTACATAGGTCTTGTAGGAGGCGTCCGACCAGTTGCGCTGGTCTTCCATCTCGAAAGTATCGCCCTCCATCCGGCACTCGGCAGTGACGCCGGGCCGCACCTCATGAGTGATCGCTCGCAAATCTTTGAAAGGCTGCCAGGGGTCGATCAGCTCGGGAAGTTTCGTCGCGACGATGCTGCCGCCGGTATGCTCGACCGTGATCGGGCTGCCGGCGAGGCCGGCGATCGGGTGCAGGATGCAGAAGCCGCAGCGGTTGGTTTCGAAATCGCTTTCGGGGAGGGCGCTCACGTCGAAGATCAACTCGCCTTGAGCGGAGCCTTTGATCGTGGCACGGAAGCCGAGCCGGCTTTCGTCCGGCCCGGTGCAGCTTGCCGAATAGCTGACCGAGAAAGTGTCCGCGCCCTGGTCGATGACAAGGTCCGTCAACGTCGGCTCGTAAGTGCCCCAGTCGCGATCGCGCACGATATAGGCGATGGCGCGCAGCACTTCGGTGCCGCCATGGCGAATGGTGCGCAGATTGCCGTTGACGAAGTCCGCGCTGAGCGCGCCGGCGTTGAGCCTGACCGGCTCGGCCTCGACCGCTCGCGTGCCGTAGAGGAAGAAGGCGTCGGCGGTCATTTCAGCAAGGTGTCGAGCTGCACCGGTTGCCGGCTCGCGGCACCGGCATAGGCGGCCTCGACCAGCGCAAACGTTTTGAGATTGTCGGCGCCCGAGGTCGCCGGCTCGGTTCCCTTGGCCAGGCAGTCGACCCAGTGCTGCTGAATGGCGACGACGCTTTCCTGGATGTTGTGCCAGGGCCGCGATGCCCACGGCAGCAGCGGCGGCGAAACGTCGGTGACTGCCGTGCCGCTCTTGCCGGTGACGGTGAGCCGGTATCCCTGCGCCTGCCGGATCGTGCCGTCGCTGCCGTCGATCTCGATCAGCGTCTCGGGAAACGGCTCGGTGGCGAGCTTCGTCGCGTAGCTGCAATCGACCACCGAGGTCGCACCGCTATTGTGGTCCATCAGCATGGTCGCCACATCCTCGCCCGCGATCTCGGGGTTGATGCGGATGGTTCGTGTCGTGATGGTCGTGACGTCGCCGAGCAGGAAACGGGCGATGTCGAGGATATGGATGCCGAGGTCCTCGATGATGAAGCGTTTTCCCGTCGCCAGATAGGGCTGGCCGGAAAACACGTCGTAGGCGGAACGGAAGGAAATGCGCCCGAAGAAAGGTCTGCCGATCTCGCCACTGTCGAGCACGGCCCGCACCGCCTGGAGCGGCGACTGCCAGCGAAAATTCTCATGCACCATCAGCGGCACGCCGGCTTCCGCGCAGGCCCTGACCATCGCCTTGGCGTCGGCGAGCGTCGGCGCGAACGGCTTTTGGCAGATCACCGGAACGCGATGGGCGGCCGCCATCTCGACCAGCGGCCGATGGCTGGGCGCGGTGGTGGCGATATCGACGAAGTCGAGGCTTTCGCCGGCAAAAAGTTCCGCGGCGTCGGCATAGCGCTTCGCAATGCCGAACTGGTCGCCGACGATCTTGAGCCGTTCCGGATCGCGGTCGCAGATGGCGACGATCGAGGCGCCAACTATGTCGCGCCAGGCATGCATCTGGTTGACGGCAAAGAAGCCGCAGCCGATCAGCGCTCCCCGCAACTCCGCCATGATCAGCCCGCCTTCGCCATCTGCATCAGCGTTACCCGGCTCTGCAGCCGGCGCTGTGCCTGGTCGACGACGACGGCGACGATGATGACGAGGCCCTTGATCACCATTTGCCAGAACGAACTCACACCCATCATCACCAATCCGTCCGAAAGGATGCCGATGACGAAGGCGCCGACGATGGTGCCGCCGATCGTGCCGCGACCACCCGACATCGAGGTGCCGCCGAGCACCGCCGCTGCGATGGCGTTGAGCTCGAAACTTTCGCCTGTCGCCGGATGCGAGGCCATCAGCTCGGACGAGATGATCAGGCCGACGATCGCCGCGCAGAAACCCGAGAACATGTAGACGAACATCTTCACCATGTTGACACGGACGCCCGAAATCCGCGACGCCCGTTCATTGCCGCCGACGGCGAAGATGTGGCGGCCGAGCGGCGTGTATTTGGCGAGATAGGCGGCTCCCAGTGCAACGACGATCAGGATCCAGATCGCCACCGGC
Source organism: Mesorhizobium sp. M0496 (assembly GCF_040321205.1). Lineage (NCBI taxonomy): Bacteria > Pseudomonadati > Pseudomonadota > Alphaproteobacteria > Hyphomicrobiales > Phyllobacteriaceae > Mesorhizobium > Mesorhizobium sp. M0496. The sequence goes on from NZ_JAMYRC010000012.1 coordinate 77,437, forward strand.
AGGCCGAGCAGCCGGCCGGCACCGAGGAAACCGAAGCCGGTGGTGCCGAGTTCCGGCTTGCCGACGAGGTTGGGGAAGGTGCGGCCATCCGACGACAAGAGCGCCAGGCCGCGTGCGACGTAGAGCACACCGAGCGTGGCGATGAACGGCGCGACGTTCAGCCTGGTGATCAGCAAGCCGTTGACCGCCCCGATCAATATACCGACCGCAAGCGTGATCAGCGCGATCTCGAAGACGTTGAAATAGATGGTGTAGCCGATCTGCAGGTCGATGCCGTTGAGCACGAGATAGCCGGCCACCATGCCGCACAGGCCGACGATCGAGCCGACCGAAAGGTCGATGCCGCCGGTGATGATGACGAAGGTCATGCCCATCGCCAGGAACGCGTTCAGCGCCACGTGCTTCGACATCAGGATCAGATTGGCGGTCGACAGGAAATTCGGCGCCGCGATCGAGAAGAAGATCAGGACGGCGATCAGCGCGATGAAGGTCCTGAGCTTCATCAATGTCAACAGCACCGAGCCGCTGGAAGCGGAGGGAGCGGCCGCCTTGGCTGGGATGTCAGTCATGCGCGGTGCTCTCCATCTGTCGAACCGGTCCGTGGCCAAGCGCCGAGGCAGCGACGAGTACCGCCTCCGTTGCCTCTGCGCGATCGAATATGCCGGTCAGTTTTCCGTTGCTCATCACCGCGATGCGGTCGGACAACGCCATGACCTCGTCGAGATCGGAGGTCGCAAAAAGAATCCCCAAGCCGTCGCGGGACAGTTTGCGCATGGTGCGGAACACATCCGCCTTGGCGCCGACATCGATGCCCCGGCTGGGCTCGTCCATCAACAGCACCTTGGGTCCGGTGAGCAGCGCCTTGCCGATCACCACCTTCTGCTGGTTGCCGCCCGACAGTGACGAAACCTCCTGCACCGGGTCGGCGACCTTGATCGCCAGTTCCCGCACCATCTGTGTCACCGCCTGCTTTTCGTCGGCGCCACGGATATGGAACAGGCGGGCAAATCGCGACAGGCTGGCCAGCGTCAGATTGCTGGCGACCGAGAGGATCGACACCAGCCCTTCGCGCTGGCGGTCCTCGGGGATCAGCGCCAGCCCGCGCCGGATGCGTCGCGTCGTGTCGCGCTCCCTGACCTGTTTGCCGCCAATGAAGATCTCGCCCGTCGAATGACTATGGCGGCCCATGATGCAGTCGAACAATTCGCTGCGCCCGGCGCCCATCAGGCCGTATATGCCGAGGATCTCGCCTGCACGCAGCGACAACGAGACATGGTCGACGGCAAGCCCGCCGGTGGCGAGCGGCAGGCAAATGTCCTCGGCGCGGAAGATTTCTTCGCCGGGAACATGACCGTCGGCCTTGGCGAAGTCCTTGGCGTCGGAGCCGATCATCTGCCGCACGATCCATCGCGTGTCGACGTTCTTCATCTCCTCCTGGCCGGTGATGTGCCCATCGCGCAGCACGGTGATGTAGTCGCCGATGCGGATCAGCTCTTCCAGCCGGTGCGAGATGTAGACGATGGCCACGCCGCGCGCCTTGAGGTCGGCGATCACCTTGAACAGGATCTCGACCTCCGCAGCACTCAGCGCCGAGGTCGGCTCGTCCATGATCAGGATGCGCGCGTCGAGCGAGACCGCCTTGGCGATCTCGACCAGCTGCTGCTGGCCGATGCGCAGATCCTCGACCAGCATGTCGGGCCGTATGCCGGCCTGCAGGCGTTTTAGAAATTCCGCCGCGCGGCGCTCCTGTTCCTTGCGGTCGATCTTGCAGAACCGGTTGGTGATTTCACGGGTGGCGAAAATGTTCTCGGCGACGCTCATATTGCCGAACAGGTTCAGCTCCTGGAACACCATGCCGATGCCACGGTTCACCGCATCGCCGGACGACGAGAAGGACACCTCTTCGCCCTGCAGCAATATGCGGCCGGCAGTCGGCCGTTCGACACCGGCGATGATCTTCATCAGCGTCGACTTGCCGGCGCCGTTTTCGCCGACCAGCACGTTGACCGCACCCTTGCGCACCTCGAAATTGGCGCGCTTGACCGCAACGGTTCCGGAATAAACCTTGGAGACGTCCTCCAGTTTCAGGATGATTTCGCGCTCCGCGGCCGCGCTCATGGCTTCGACCCGATTTCTGCCTCCGCCGGCGTCACCAGCGGCAGGTCCTGGCCGTTGCCCAGCGTATAGGCGCCCAGCACCTTGGCGGTGCGGCCTTCCAGCGCTTCGCGCGGCAGCTTGGACAGCACCGTCTTGTCGGCGTAGCTGTTGAACGCCTTGCCGAACTGGGCGAAGTCGATCTGGTTGGTGAAGTCGTTGAACTGGATGAAGTCCAGGCTGTCGCGCAGTGCGGTACCGCGCACCGCTGGTCCGATCTGCACTCGCGCATCGGCCTTGCCGTCGCCGTCGACATCGATGTCGACCGTCGCCGCGCGCGACTGCGTATTCGCCGCGACGATCTTGCCTTCCAGGCGAACCGCGAAAGTCCACGGCGCGTTCGCCTGCTTGTTCGGATTGCCGTATTTGGCGCCGGCCGCTGCGGCATCGGTTGTCGCCAGAGTGTGAACCTCCGCAAACGGTCCGGCTTTCTGCTGGAGATAAGGCACGACCTTTGCCGCCCATATCTCTTCGACCGTCTTGTCCGGATTGAAGGCGGGAGCATTGCCGCCGTCTGCCGATTTTGTCGGCAAGATCTTGCAGGCGGTCAGGCTGATGCCGACCATCAAGGCAAGGATCGGCCAGTTCGGCTTGTTGTTCAGCATGGCGGCCTGTTGTTCAGCATCGTGGTCGGCCCACGGAAAATGGCGGCGAGGGGCGAACCAAGATTCGCCCCTCGCTATTCAAATCACGCTGCCTCAGTTGGTCAGCGCGAAGGTTTCCAGCTTGGCGGCATTGTCGCCATTGACCAGAACGCAGTCCATCAGCTGCTTTTCCTTGGCCGGCGACTTCTTGTTCTTGATGAAGTCGTTGGCTTGCTCGACCGCCATCTGCGCCTGCGCGAAGGCGGGCTGCAGCACGGTTGCCTTGATGCCGCCGGAGGTGATGGAGTCACGCACGTCGTTCGATCCGTCGAAGCCGACGACGATGACATCCTTGCGGTTCGCCGCGGCAAGTGCCGCATAGGCGCCCATCGCCATCGTATCGTTGCCGGAGATGACACCCTTGATGTCGGGGTTGGCCTGCAGGATCGATTCCATCTTGGAATAGGCTTCCGTCTGGCTCCAGTTGGCCGACTGCTGGGCAACCATCTTCAAGTCCGGATAGTCGTCGATGACGTCGTGATAACCCTTGGAGCGGATGCCGGCATTGGTGTCGGATTCCTTGCCGACCAGCTCGACGAAGTTGCCCTTCTCGCCCATCAGCTTGACGAATTCCTGCGCGCCGAGTTGGGCGCCCTGGTAGTTGTTGGAAACGATCTGCGCCACGGCGACGCCGGTGGCGTTGATCTCGCGGTCGATCAGGAAGGACGGAATGCCTGCGTCCTTGGCCTTCTGCACGGCGGCGACGGTGGCGTCGGCGCCGGCATTGTCGAGGATGATCGCCTTGGCGCCGCGGCCGATCGCAGTGTCGATCAGCTCGGACTGCTTGTTGGCATCGTCGTCATGGACGAGCACCAGCGCCTCATAGCCGAGTTCCTTGGCCTTGGCTTCGGCACCGACGGCTTCCGCCTTGAAGAACGGATTGTCGTGCGAAGGCGTGATGATGGCGATGAGATCCGCCGCGTAGGCAGGAACTGCGGTGCCAAGCGCCAGCATGCCGGCGAAAGCCGCAAGCGTCATTCTGCGTGTGAGTTTCATGAAGTCCTCCCGTTTGAAAAATTACCTTGGTCAACCAAGGCCTCTATCGGCATCCGAATTCGTCAGGCAGCGCGGGCGGCGGATCGCTTTCGGGCTAAAGAGCCGTTTGCCGGCTCCCCTCAGCGGATCGTTGCTCCCCAGCCATCCTCCACTCGCCCAGGCTTCGTACTCCCTGCGAAACCTTGTCGATCCAAGCCATGAACAGCTAAGCCAACTGGTATGATGAGTCAATCACTAATTCAGGTGATATGTGCCTGAAAGGTAGCTTGCGCGCGCGTACCTTCTCCCTAACCGACGAGAAGATGGACCTGCGTCTCAGGTGATGCGCTGAATGCTGGCGGCGATCTCTTCCGGCTCGAACACGCGCTTCCAGTCGTCACGCATCAGAACCGGCTTGCCGAATTCGATCGCCTTGTTGCAGGCGTCCGAGAACACGCCCTTGGTCTCGCCGAAAATGACAGCGCCCAGTACGTTCATATGGCCGAGCAGGAAGTCGAGCGCGGCCTGCTTGTCGACGCCGCGTGCCACGACCTCGTCGACGGCTTCCTTCATGATAACCAGCAGCGAGGCGCACACCGTCTCCGAGAGGCCAGGCTCCAGCAACGCCATCTGTTCGACGGTGACGCGGTGCGAGCGCATGACCGGCGCCCAGATGATTTTTGCGATTGCCTCGCCCTTGGCATAGTCCTCTTCCGGTCCCTGCATCAGGGCACTGACCATATGCTGCTTGGCTTTGACGCCGCCGAAATAGTCCTTCTTGGCCGCCATGTCGGTCTCGTCATTGAAGATCGGCGGATGGCAGGGGTGGGTGACGAAATAGGTGAGGTCCGGCCGGTTCGGCAGATGGCCGGCGAAGGGTGCCGCCGCGTCGAGCACCACCACCATCGTGCCCGGTGCCAGCTTGCTCTCGATGCTGGTAGCCACCTTGCCGATATGCGTGTCCGGAACGGCCAGGATCACGACATCGGCGCCCTTGAGCGCCTCGTCGGCGCTGACCGCATCGAAACCCAGTCCGGTCTTCAGTCGCTCGCGGCCGGCCTCGCTGACCTCGACATGGCGTATCGTGTAGGGCGATCCGCGGAAATTGGTCGACAGGCGGTAGCCCATTTTTCCGCCGGCACCGAACAGCGCAATCGTTGTCATCTGGTCATTACTCCTGATCTCAGCCGACGGTGTCGCCCGTCGTTAACTTATCAACTGGTATAATCACACTACCAGATTTTGGCAATCCGATAATGGCGAATGCGGTGCAGGTCATGACTGCCGCTTTCCCGCCGGCACTGCCGCGTCGCCGTCGCTGCCTGTCGGCTCGGCCGGCGCTCGCCGCGTCATCGCCTGTCGTCCGGCAAGCGCAAGCACGAAGATGACGACGATGCCCTGCACGATGTCCTGGGCGCCCGGAGGCAGGCCGATGATCTGCATGGTGGTCACGATCAGAATAAGAAGAATGCTGGCGAACAGGGTGCCGACGGCGGTTGCCGAGCCGCCGAAGATCAGCGTTCCGCCGAGCACCACCGCGGCGATCGACTGCAAGAGGTAGGGCTGGCCCATTTCGAGGAAGGCGCCGCCAATATAGGCGCCGAGCAGCAGCCCGTTGAGGGACGCCAGCACCGACGAGATGATGAAGGCCGATGCGATCACCGGGCCGGTCCTGATGGCGGCGAGCCGCGCGGCGGTGCGGTTCTGGCCGACCGCCGACAACAGCTGGCCGAACACCGTATAGCGAAGCACGAAGGAGGTTGCCGCTACGCCTAATATTGCGATGATCGCCATGATCGGCACGCCGGAAATGCGGCCCGATGCCAAGTATTTCAGTGCCGGGCTGACACTGAAACCCGAGATCGCCCGGTTCGACAGCAGCGTCGCGGTGGCCAGCACATAGCCGGTAGCCAGCGTGGCGATGATGGCCGGGATGCCGAGCCCCACGACAAGCAGCGAATTGAGTGCGCCGACGGCAAGGCCGAGCAGGATCGCGGCGGCAACGCCGATGGCGAGATTGGCATCCTGGCCCTTGATGGTGAGCAGCGCGACGAAGGCGCTGAGCGTGATCACCGAGGCGACCGAGAGGTCGATGTTGCCGCGCCCAGTCGTCACCACGAACATCTGGCCGATGCCGACGATCGTCAGGAAGGACGCCGACAAGATAATGCCCGACAGGCTGGACAGGCTGAAGCGGTTGGTGACGATCGACAGCACAAGCCACAGAAGCAGCACGCCGATCGCCGCCCAGATCCAGCGGTTTCTCTGCGACCAGAGGCTGAAGGCGGTCAGAGCGCTCATTGTTCGCTCCTGCGGTCGGCGGTCAGGCTGCGAAGCGTCAAAAGGGCGATCAGGATCAGGCCTTGCGTCGCGGCGTTGAAATCGCTGCTGACGTTCAGCGTGCCGAGCAGTGCGCCGATCAAAGACAGCGTCACCGCCCCGGCAACGGCGCCGACCGGCGAGATGATGCCACCCAGCAGCGAGCAGCCGCCCATCACCACGGCGGCGACGCTGAGCAGCGTGAACGAATTGCCGGAGTTGATGTCGCTCGCCGTGTTGATCGCCGTCAGCGACAGGCCGGCCGCACCCGCAAACAACCCGGCGATAAGATAGCGCACCAGCGCATAGCGCGTCGGCGACCATCCCGAACGGATCATCGCCGTCGGGTTGTTGCCAAAGCCGCGCAGCACCACGCCAAGCGGCAGCCGGTCGATGACGAAGACGGTCAGCGCGACGGCCGCGATGAGAATGATGGAGGTGGGCACGAAGCCGAGCGACCAGCCGAAGAGCGCCGACAGCCATTCCGGACTGGCGCCGCCGGGCGTCGGCTGCAGCGCATAGCCCAGTCCAACCCAGATGAAGGAGGCGCCGAGCGTAACGACGATGGCCGGGATCTTGCGTGCCTGGATCACCCCGCCAAGCCCGGCATAGGCGGCGAGCGCCGCCGCCAGCGCCAGCGCGCCGAGCCATGGCTGGTCGTAGAGCAGCGTGGCGCTGAGCACGCTGACGAGGCCGGCAAAGGCGCCGACGCCGAGGTCGATCTCGCTGCCGCCCACGATAAACATCTGTGCCGCCGTAACCAGCGCCAGCGACAGCGCCGGCATCAGCAGCAGATCGAGGCCGAAGATCGAGGCGACGGCGGGATTGGCCGAGATCATCACGGCCAGTACGGCGGCAAGGCCGATGAAGGGCGCCGCATCCACCAGCCTGCGGCCAAGCTTCGTCGCCGGCGCATCTTTGTGTCGGAGAGCGGCGAGCCCGTCCGCCGGCTGGGTGAAGGACGCGCCGACAACAGCCGATTCCGTGATCGCGTCGCCGGTAAGTTCCCTGACGACGCGTCCGCCGGCAAAGACCAGCACGCGATCGCAGGCCAGCAGTTCGGCATCCTCGGTCGTATGCCAGACCAGTACGCGCCCGCTGCGCGCGATCTCGTTGCACAGCCGGTAGAAATCCTGCTTGGTGGCGATGTCGACGCCGCGCGTCGGGTCGTCAAGCAGGATGATCGGGGTATCGGCGACCAGCGCCCGGGCGACAAGCGCCTTTTGCTGATTGCCGCCGCTGAGCTCGGTGATGTTGGACTGGAAGCGGCTGTCGTCCAACCGCAGCTTGCCGGCGGCACCAGCGGCTATGTCGCGATTGGCGCGATCGGAAACCAGACCCAGCGCCGGGCGGCGGGCCAGTGCGCCGATACTGATGTTCGAGAGCACGCTCCACAGCGGGAACACGCCTTCCTTCTGCCGGTCTCCGGCGATGAAGCTGGCCTGCGCATGTCTTGTGACCGCCGAGCTTTGCTTGCGGCCGGGGCTGAAGATCCTATGCAACAGGTCCTTCTGGCCGCTGCCTTCGAGGCCGGCCAGCCCGACGATCTCGCCACGCACGATATCGATGTCGCGGCCGAGTTCTGATGTCAGCGGGCCGGAGAGCCGCACCAGCACGTCCTGGGCGGAGGCGATGGAGACGACGTGCTGATGGATCGGATTGGCATCGCCGCCCATCAACTGCACCAGCCTGCCGATCGAGGCGTCCGCGACCTGGCCCTGCCATGCCGTGCGGCCGTTGCGCAGCACCACGATCTCGGTGGCGATGTCGATGATCTCCTGCAGCTTGTGGCTGATGAAGATGAAGGCAAGGCCGGCCTTTGCCCGCTCGCGAATGAAGGCGCGCAGCTGTTTCGAGCGGTCGAGATCGAGCGACGAGGTCGGTTCGTCAAGCACGATCAGCCTGACGCCGGGCGTGGCCGCGGCACGCGCGATCTCCACCATCTGCCGTTCGGCGATGGAGAGGTGGCCGACCTCGGCGTCGGCATCGATGCCGTTGCCTGGAAAGACGGCGTCGAGCGCCGCTCGAGCCCGAGCCCTGTAAACCGTTCTCCACCCCGGTCGAGTCGCCGCATCCTGAGGTGTCTCCAGAAAGAAGTTTTCGGCGACTGACAGGTTGGCGCAGAGCGAAAGCTCCTGATGCACCATGCGGATGCCGCGCCGCTGCGCTTCGGCGGTGCCGTAGCCGGCGAAATTCACCTGTTCGTCGGCGAAGGAAATCGAGCCCAGTGTCGGCCACATCGCGCCGCACAGGATACGCATCAGTGTCGATTTGCCGGCGCCGTTGCCGCCGACCAGCCCGATCACGTCGCCGGCAGCGACGCAGAGGTCGATGCCTGCGTTGGCGAGCGTCGGTCCAAAGCTCTTGGTGATCCCGGTGAGCGAAACGACACTTTGCTGTATCGGAGCGGCAAGCGCCTTGGCGGCGGCGCTGTCCTGATCGGCAACAGCAGACTGGGACATTCGTCCTCCATTTCTTCGGCCGTGAGGATCGGGCGCGGCCGTTCGGCAGCGCCCGGTCGATAGGCCGCGTTACTTGCTCAGCAGGTTCTGCTTGACCCAGTCCAGCGAATAGCTGGGGCTGATGATCTGGCCGCCCGGCAGCTTGGCGTATTCCTTGAGGTTGCCGGCATCGACCGTCGCCACCGGCATGATCATCAGCTTGGGCGCTTGGGCGCCCTTCAGCAGCGACAGGCCGAGCCAGAAGGCAGCACCGCCGATGCCCGGCGTGGTGTTCATGGACACCGTCTGGTAGCCGTTCTTGGCGTTCTCCTCGGCCCACCATTTGACGAAGTCGGTGCCGCCGCCACCCTCGATGATCGGCATCTTGCCGGCGTAGTCGCCACCATACTGGACGAAGGCCTGCGCGATGCCGACATCGTCGCTGCCGCCCTGGCCGAGCACGGCGTCGACATGCGGCAGGCTGGGCAGCACATTGGCGATCGCCGCCTGCGCCACCGAGGCGGTCGCCTGGCCATAGACGGTCGCGACCACCTTGATGTCGGGATACTTCGCCAGCACCGACTGCTGCGCGTTGAACATGTCGTTGTCGGGCGCCGAACCCTTCACGCCGCGCACCTGCAGGACGTTGCCCTTGCGGCCGAGCATCTTGAAGACAGCCTCGGCCTGGGTTGCCTTGTAGCCCTTGAAGTCGAAATTGAGCTGGTAGTTGCAGGGCGCCGAGGCCACCGAATCGAAAGAGATGACGATGATGCCGGCTTTGCAGGCTTTCTCGATGATGCCATTGACCGCTGTTTCCGAGGCGGCGTCGACGGCGAGCACGTCGACCTTCTTCAGGATCAGTTCGGCGATCTGGCTGTTTTGCTGCGCCACCGAACCATCGCCGTTCATGACGATATAGTCGGCGATCTGACCGGCGGCCTTGGCTTCCTTGGCAGAGGCTTCGAACGCTTCCACCATCTGGTGCCGCCAGGTGTTCCCGTAATAGGCGTTGGCGAGCGCGATGACCGGCGCATCCGCAGATGCCATTGCCGGCACCACGGCAACACCCACCATTGCGGCGCTGGCGAGCGCCGCCACAGTTACAAATCTCATGGTATTTCCTCCCAAAAACACGATCGGCTTGGCTTGCCACACAAGCACAGCGCAACCTCCCAGAGACACGCTATGTCAGGTACATATTATACCAGCATACCAAATAGGCAAGCGTCAGCAATGACGCCGCCGCGCATTTGTCCTGAAGAGATGTGATCGGTCGTCGGAGACCGGGGCCGAAAGCTACTTCAGAAGATCGACCAGCACGTCGAATGCCGCGTCGATATCGGCGCGGACTGCGGCCCTGACCGCCTCGGCATCCCGGTTGCGCAATGCCGCGAACATCTGCTGGTGGTGCTCGTTGGCGGCAGCCTGTTCGCCATCACCGGTCTTGGCATCAAGGGCGTCGCGGAGCCGCGCTTCGGCGGCTGACGCGAAAGATTGGAGCGAACTCTAGAAGCTGGTTGATCAGCGCAACGGGCTGATGGTCGAGCGTGAAGACGGGCGAGCCTAGTCCGGTTTCGCCAGGCCCGAATTGAACTTGCGGCGGGCGTTTTCCAGGTGCTCGCGCATTGCCCGCCCGGCCGCTTCCGGGTCGTGCCGCTCGATGGCCTCGAACACGGCTTTATGGCCGGCAAAGCTCCTGCGGTTTTCCACTTCGGTGTTGGCCATGTGGATGCGCTGGTTGATTAGCCATTCCACCAGCGCTTCGTGCGCGGCGAGGAAGATCGGGTTGCCGGGAATCGCGGTCAGCACCCGGTGAAACGCGACATCGGTGACAGCGAAGGCGCGGGCCCGCGGGATGGCGCGTTCGTTCTCGGCAAGTGCCGCCGCAAGGGTCTCGACCTGTTCGCGCGTTGCCACCTCGGCGGCATGGCGCGCGATCGAGACTTCGAGAAACAGCCGCAACTGCTCGAAATGACCGATGCCGTCGGGCTGGTCCATCAACAGATGCGCCGTGCCCGTCAGTTGCTCCAGCATGTTCTTTGACGTCGGCCGCGTCACCTTCGGCCGCTCGCCGCTGCTGATGCGCACCAACCCCATTTTCTCCAGCGCAAACAGCGCCTCGCGTACCGAGGGGCGCCCGACATCGAACATCGACATCAGGTCGCGCTCGGACGGCAGCGAGGCGCCGACCGGATAGACCTCGTCGCGGATCATCTCCTCCAGGCGGAGGCGGACTTCATCGGACAATTTTTTTCGAACCGGCATATTGTGCATGGTCTACCTTTTAAGCTATTAGACCAGTCGCCGCAAGCGAGGACTTGCGGAACCGAAGGGTTGGAGGAGACCGCCGCCGGCCAATGGCGCGGCGGTCGGCGCGACAGGTGAGGGTCTGACGCGGGAGCAGGCCTGGAGCAGGGGGCATCGCCCCGATTTCGACCGGCGGAAAGCAATGGGAGGAGAATTCCATGAGACGATTTCTGATGAGTCTTGTACCGGCGCTGGCACTGATGTTTGCCGCAGTGATTGCCAAAGCCGAGGGCGCCGGCACGTTCCGTTCCGCCATGCGCACCGGCTGCATCGAGATGGGAACGCTGCACACCACCTGCGGCCACCGCCTCGATGAGACCGTGCTGCAGGGACTGGTCCACATCAAATGGACGGGCGATGGCGTGCAGCCGATGCTGGCCGAAAGCTGGAAGACGCCGGATGGCGGCAAGACCTATGTCTTCAGCCTGCGCCACGCCGTCAAATGGCATGACGGAACGCCCTTCACAGCCAAGGACGTGGTGTTCAGCCTCAACCTCTACGCCAACCCGAAAGTCAACTCGCCATGGGCGCAGAAGCTCTCGGCCGTGGCCGGGTACAAGGCGTTCCAAGATGGCTCGGCCTCCTCGCTTGCCGGGGTCAAGGCGCTTGACGACACGACCGTCCAGGTCGAACTCGACAGCGCCAAGCCGCTTTGGGTGGAGTTGCAGCTTATCGCCATCAGCATCTTCCCGGAACACATACTGGGCAAGGTCGCGCCGCAGGACGTCAAGGGCAACGCCTTCTGGATCAACCGCGTCGGCACTGGACCGTTCATCTGGAAGAAATACGAGAGCGACCAGTATGTCGAGGTCGACCGCAACCCCGACTATTTCCTGGGCGCGCCGAAACTCGAGCGCATCATCTACCAGATCTACAAGGACGTGCCGCCGATCATCGCCGCACTCGAGACGCAGGAGGTCGACGCCATGTCTTATGAGGGCGGCGGCGTGCCGATCTCCGAACTCGCCCGGCTGCAGAAGCTCGACTATCTGACGGTGCTGCCGAAATTCTCCGCCGGCCTGCCGACCTATCTGCAGTTCAACCTGGAGAACAAGCGCTTCGCCGACGTGCGGGTGCGCCAGGCGATGCTCTACGCCATCGACCGCAAGGCCATCATCGATACGGTCAAGCAGGGCGCTGGCGAACTGTCGAACACACTCTTTCCGCAAGACTGGGCGCGCGCTAAGAATCTCGAGCCCTACGACTACAATCCCGACAAGTCCAAGCAATTGCTCACCGAAGCGGGCTGGGACGGCAGCCAGCCGGTCGATTTCATCTACTACTATTCCGACCAGATGAATGTCGACACCGTCACCGCCATCCAGAGCTATCTGGCCGCCGTCGGCGTCAACATCCAGCCGCGCCTGCTCGATCCGGCGGCAATCAACCAGACCTATGCCGACGGCAGCTTCCAGATGGGCTTTTTCGCCAATGGCATGGGGCTCGATCCCTCGCTCGGCTCGCCGGTCGTCGTCTGCGGCGCAAAGCCACTCAGCATGGGCTATTGCAATCCCAAGGTCGATGAACTGTTCAACAAGGGGCTGGAATCGGCCGACCGCACGGTGCGTGCCGAGAGCTATCAGGAGGCGTCACGCATCCTCAACCAGGAGCTGCCTAAGGCCTGGCTGTGGAACGAGGTGCGGCCGCTGGCTTTCAACAACCGCATCGTTGGCCTGGCGCAGCACTTCAAGGAGCAGCCGCTCGTGATCTTCAACCACCCGGTCTACAACGAAGTCGAGAAGTGGGAAGTGGCCAAATAGGCCGCTGCGTAGACATCCTCATCGGTTTGTCATGAGGCTCTGGAAACCTCGTGACCCACCGCCTCAACAGCCGCCTTCAGCGATAGGAGAAGCCGGTGCTCAGCTATCTCTTGCACAAGCTGCTGCTCAGCATCCCGGTGCTGTTCGGCGTCACCGTCATCGTCTTCGTGATCGCGCATGCCATGCCGGGCGATGCCGTGCTGGCGATGATCACGGCGGAGGCGCCGTCGAGCGAGGCGCTGATCGCGATGCGGCGCGGCGAGCTCGGCCTCGACCAGCCGCTCTACATCCAATACCTCAACTGGATCGGCCAGATCCTGCACGGCAATCTCGGCCGCTCCTTCGTCAATGGCCGCAGCGTCGGCGAGATCATCGCCGAGCGCCTGCCGATGACGCTGGAACTGATGGGGGTGGCACTGCTCGTCGCCTTCATCATCGGCACGACGCTGGGTGTGATCTCGGCGCTCAGGCAATACAAGTTGACCGATTATTCGCTGACGCTGGGCGGCTTTGTCGGCGTGTCGATCCCAGATTTCTTCATGGGGCTGCTGCTCGTCTACGTCTTTGCACTGGAATTGCGCTGGTTGCCGTCGTCCGGCATTTCCACTGCCGGTGACAGCTTCTCGTTCGTCGACAATCTCAGGCACCTGATCCTGCCTGCCGTAGCGCTCGCTTTGTTTCGCGCCGCGATCTTCATGCGCTACGCCCGCGCCGGCATGCTCGAAGTGCTAAACCAGGACTATATGCGCACCGCCAAGGCCAAGGGCCTGCGGCCAAGCACGATCACGCTGCGCCACGGCCTGCGCAACGCTTTGATCCCGCTGGTCACCGTCTTCGGCCTCACTTTGCCGACGCTGTTCGGCGGCTCGGTGGTGATCGAGACGATCTTCCAGTGGCCGGGCATCGGCCTGATGTTCATCGACGCGGTGGTCAACAGGGATAGCCCTGTGATCATGGGCTATGTGCTGATCACCGCCATCATCGTCATGCTGGCTAACCTTGCGACCGACCTTGCCTACAGCGTGCTCGACCCCAGGGTGAGCTATGACTGACGTCACCGCCGCCGACATGACGATTGCCGCCGGCGCCTCGCGCGGCCTGTGGGGAGAGGCGGCGCGCCGCTTCCTCAACCACCGTCTGGCGACGCTTGGACTGATCATGCTCGCCACCATCGTGCTCGCTTGCGTGCTGGCGCCGCTGATCGCGCATTACGGCCCCAACGACATCGACCTGCGCGGCCGCAACCAGCCGCCCGGCGGCATGCATTGGCTCGGTACCGACGGCACCGGCCGCGACATCTTTGCCCGCATACTCTATGGCGGCCGCATCTCGCTGACGGTCGGCTTCGTCGCCGTCGCGATCTCGGCGGCAATAGGCATCTTCATCGGCTGCGTTGCCGGCTATTTCGGCGGCAAGGTCGATCTCTTGCTGATGAGCCTGATCGACATGGTGCTGACCTTTCCCCGCCTGGTCATCATCATCGCTTTCGTCGCCGTGGTTGGCCCCAGCATCTTCAACACCATGGTGGTTATCGGCCTGCTCAGCTGGCCGTCCATCGCCCGGCTGACGCGCGGCGAGATCCTGGCGCTGCGCAACCAGGAATTCATCCTCGCCGCGCGCTCGCTCGGCACCCCGCCGTCGGTCATCATCCTCGAACACATATTGCCCAACGTGCTGAGTCCGATCCTGGTGGCGATCACGCTCGACGTCGCCACCGTCATCCTGCTCGAGGCCTCGCTGTCCTTCCTCGGCCTCGGCGCGCAGGCGCCGGCGGCCAGTTGGGGCAACATGCTGCGTGATGCCCGTACGCTGTCGATCCTGGAAAGCCAGCCCTGGATGTGGATCCCGCCCGGCGCGATGATCGCGATGGCCGTGCTCAGCATCAACTTCGTCGGCGACGGCCTGCGTGACGCGCTCGACCCGCAGCACATCATGGGCGGGGGCGCCAAATGACAGGCACCGACACACTTGCCGTTGGCAGGGCAGCAAAGGGGATCGGGCAGCAAGCTGTGCTTTCCGTGCAAGGGCTAAGCGTCGAATTCGGCCCCAAAGGCAGCTCCGTCTATGCCGTCAACGACGTCTCCTTCGATCTTGCCGAAGGCGAGTCGCTGGCCATCGTCGGCGAAAGCGGCTCCGGCAAGTCGGTCACCGTGCAGACGTTGATGGGCCTGATCCGCAAGCCTCCCGGCCGGGTCACCTCCGGCCGTGCGTTGTTTCGAGGCCGCGATCTCCTGGCCATATCAGACAGTGAATTGCGCCAGATCCGCGGCCGCGACATCGCCATGATCTTCCAGGATCCGATGTCGTCGCTGAACCCGGTGCTGACCATCGGCCTGCAGCTGACCGAGGCGCTGCGAGAGCACCAGGGCCTGAGTCAGCCGCAGGCCGAGCGCCAGGCGCTCGACATGCTAGCGCTGGTCGGCATCGCCAACGCGCCGCAGCGCATGCGTGCCTTTCCACACCAGTTCTCCGGCGGGCAATTGCAGCGCATCGGCATCGCCATGGCGCTGGTCTGCAAGCCGTCGATCCTGATCGCCGACGAGCCGACGACGGCCCTCGACGTCACCATCCAGGCGCAGATCGTCGAGCTGGTCGCCCGCCTGCAAAAACAGCTCGGCATGGCGATCATCTGGATCAGCCATGATCTCAGCCTGGTCGCGGGTTTCGTCGACCGCGTCGCGGTGATGTATGCGGGCTCGATCGTCGAATGCGCGCCGGTCGATGAACTGTTTTCGGCGACGACGCATCCCTACACGATCGGCCTATTGAACTCGATTCCATCGCTGACGGCGGCAAACACAAGGTTGGTGCCGATCAAGGGCGCGCCGCCCAACGTCACCCTGCCGCCGACCTTCTGCGCCTTCGCACCGCGCTGCGATTATGCCGAGGCGCGCTGCCGCGAGCAGAAACCGCCACTGGAAATGGTCGGCGCCGGCCACACCACCGCATGCTGGCGCTGGCGACAGGTAGAGCGATTACCACGTGCGCTGACGGCCGCATCTGGCGCGGCTCCGGCAGCGGCGGCGTCCAAGCAGGAACCACTGCTTGTCGTCTCCGACCTCAAGCTGCATTTCCCCATCCGCCGCGGCGTGCTCAGGCGGCAGGTCGGCGCGGTGCATGCGGTCGATGGCGTCAGCTTCGAGGTGCTGCGCGGCGAGACACTGGCGCTGGTCGGTGAAAGCGGCTGCGGCAAGTCGACGACCGGCCGTGCCGTGCTTGGCCTGGAGCGTCCGAGCGCCGGCAGTGTCGTCTTCGAAGGCAGGGACTATGCAGGCGCGACAGGCGAGCAGCTCAAGCAGCGCCGCCGCGACATGCAGATAGTTTTCCAGAACCCGTTCGGCTCGCTCAATCCGCGCATGACCGTCGGGCGCATCATCGGCGAGGGGCTGCGCGCCCAGAAGATCGGCACCCGCGCGACGCGCGACACCCGCGTCAGTGAATTGCTGGCGCTGGTCGGCCTGCGGGAAGCGCTGCGCGACCGCTACCCGTTCGAGCTCTCCGGTGGCCAGCGCCAGCGTGTCGGCATTGCCCGCGCTCTGGCGGCCAATCCAAAATTCATTATTGCCGACGAGCCGATCTCGGCGCTCGACGTCTCCATCCAGGCGCAGATCGTCAATCTGTTGGACGACCTCAAGGCGCGCCTCGGGCTGACTTATCTGTTCATCGGCCATGATTTGTCGATGATCCGCTATCTCAGCGACCGCGTTGCGGTGATGTATCTGGGCCGGATCGTCGAGATCGGCACCACGGCGATGGTGTTCGGCAGCCCGCTGCATCCCTATACACGCGCGCTGCTGTCGGCGATCCCGGTGCCCGACCCCAAGGCCGGCGGAACACGCAAGCGCATCGTGCTGGGCGGTGCGGTGCCCGATCCATCGAAGCCGCCGCCCGGTTGCCATTTTTATCCGCGCTGTCCCCTGGCGAGCGACATCTGCACGCGGGTGACGCCGGAGGTGCGCGATTTCGGCTTGCCCATCTCTGGCCAGCATCTTGTCGCCTGCCACCGTGCCGGCGATGGACCATGATCCCGAAAAGTGGAATCCGGTTTTCGGAAAAGACCATGGTCAAACAAAAAACCTCCATCCCGATCTGTCCGGGATGGAACCCAATGAAATCTCTGAATCTACTGAGGATCCCCAAATGACCAAGAAACTGGCGGGCATGTATGCCGCCTTGATGACCGGACTGAGCGATGCCGGCGAGTTCGATCCGCAGCGCCAGCGCAACATCAACGACTATGTCCTGCGCCAGGGTCTGGCCGGGCTCTATGTCGGCGGCAGCAGCGGCGAATCCGGCCTGCTTACGGTGGACGAATTGCTGGCTCAGCAAGAGGTGGTGTTCGCCAGTGCTGCAAGCAGCGGTACCAGGCTGATTGCCCATGTCGGCATGCCGAACCTGCGCGATTCCATCCGCCTGGCACGGCAGGCGCAAAAGCTCGGCTATCACGCGCTGTCGGCGCTGCCACCGCATTCCTATCCATTCTCCGATGAAGAGGTCTTTGGCTACTACCAGGGGCTGGCGGCGGCGACGGATCTGCCGCTGATCGTCTACGAAATCCCCCTGCGCACCGGCCGGCCATTGCCGCTCAACCTCCTGGTCCGGCTGCTCGATCTCGGCAATGTCGTCGGCATCAAATTCACCTCCACCGACCTGTTCAAATATTCATTGCTGCGCAAGCGGCAGCCGCAAAAACTGTTCTACTACGGCTTCGACGAGATCTATGCCGCCGCCGGCATGCTCGGCACCGATGGCGGCATCGGCACCACCTACAATCTGCTCGGCAGACTGTACGTGGCGATCGACCAGGCGATCCGCGCCGGCGATCTGGCACGGGCGAAAGTGCTGCAGATGGTGTCGCAGGATTTCGTCGAGGTGCTGCTGGAAACCGGCGTCCTGCCGGGCATGAAAGCGGCCTTCCGCGTCATCGGCGTCGATTGCGGCCCGACCCGCGCGCCGATGGCGCTGGCTGTTGCCGACGCCGAAGAGCGGATGCGCGCGGTTCTTTCTCGCCCGGGGGTGAGAGAATGGCTGGTGTGAGAGGAGTTGGCTGAAAGATCCGCAGCCGCCGAATGCGAAGAGACCATCAGGCAGTTCCCGCAAATTCGGAGGCATCTTGCCTCAAAAGGATTGCCTCACCGGATCGGTCGATTATCATAAACGGCGATAGCCGCATGGCTGAGGGTAGCACCACAGCGCTCTTGGCGGCGATAGCGGGAACGCGATGGTGTGGGTCAAGAAACTTTCGGCCGGCGAGAAGCTGGCCATCGCCGCCGACTGCGAGCGTTTCATCGCCGATGTTCTGAAGCCACGGTTCATCCACGGCCGGCCGAATCGGCTCGACTATCCGCTAGACATTTTCGGCAAGTGGCGAGGAAGCAAATACGGTTTCTCCGCGCGCTACCGTTCGGATGAAGGTGAAGAATTCAACGCTCCCTTCGCCCGGCTCGACCATGCGGAGGAGCATCTCGCCGAGACCCGGTTCGACCTCATGTGGCACAGGCACACCGGAACATGGTGGCGGCTGCACGCGACCGTTACGTTGGACGAGGCCCTGCGTCTCATCTCGGCTGACTCGAGGCTCCAGCCGCCACTATGAACCGCAAGAACAGTCGACCCCGTTTCGATGTCGATGCCCTGCGCGACCTTGTCGGCAGCAAGGTGTACTCGCGCGGCGAGGCCTACTGGCGTGACGGGCTGGTGCGACTGCTGACCGTCGGGTCGAAGCGCGTGCTGGCGCAGGTTGCCGGCACGGAGGACTATCGCGTTGAGCTGATGGGGCGTGCAGAGTCGGTCGACGGCACGTGTTCCTGCCGCGCCTTCGAGGATTGGGGCTATTGCAAGCATTTGGTGGCAACAGCGCTGGCGGCAAATGCGGTAGTCAGCGACGCTGAAGCGGAAAGCCTCGACGTCTTCGCGGGCATTCGCCAACATCTGGAGAGCAAGGACATCGCGACACTCGTCGAGATGATCATGGATTTTGCCGAGCGCGACCCGATCCTGTTGCGTAAGCTCGAAATGGCCGCGCTCGCTACACATGGTGACGAGAGGACTCTCGAGGCGCGTCTCGGCAAGATGATTGACGGCGCAACCGCCACGAATGGCTTCATAGACTACCGCGAGGTGCCTGACTGGGCCCAAGGCGTGGACGAGGCGCTCGACGTGATCGCCTCGGTCTCGAGCAAGCATGCGGGCATCGTCATGCGGCTCGCTATGCGAGCCGTCGATCGGATCGAGGCTGCCATCGAGGGCGTGGACGATTCCGATGGCCATTGCGCCCCACTTCTCGAACGGGCATGCGAAATTCACTGCAACGCTGCCTTGGAGGCGCCTCGCGAACCCTTGTCCCTGGCGCGTGACCTTTTCGCACGCGAGATGAACGGTGAATACGACACCTTTGCTGGCGCGGCCGGGGTCTATGGCGACATCCTCGGCGAGGAAGGATTGGCTGAATACCGTCGCCTTGCCACCGAGGCTTGGGATGAGTTGCCCGCGACCGCCAGCAGGAACCGGGCGGGTCACATACTGTCTGGGGACCATTTCAGGCTCCAGGAAATCCTCGACTTCTTTGCCGAACGCGATGGCGACGTGGAGGCGCGCATTGCGCTTCGCGCCAAGCATCTGTCCTCACAGCAAGCCTATCTGCAAATCGCCAAATTCTGCCTCTCGCAAGGTCGTGCGGAAGAGGCTTTGCGCTGGGCCGAGGATGGCCTGTGGATGTTCGAGGATGACCGACCTGACGAGCAGCTCGTTTTCTTTGCAGTCGACCTGCTGACCGCAGCCGGTCGCGATGCGGACGCTGAAGCGCATCTGTGGCGCGCATTCGAGAAGGCGCCGAGCCTCGGACTGTATCAACGGCTGTGCAAGTCGGGTGGCAAGGAGGCGCGCGATCGCGCGATCGAGCGTCTCCAATCCAGACTGGCGCGCGAGAAGCCGTCAACCTGGTATTATCCGGCCGATCTGCTTATCAGCATCCTGATTGAGGAGAAGCAGTTTGAGTTGGCGTGGGCACATACGCGCGAACACGGCGCTTCCGGGGGGCTAAAGGAGAAGCTTGCGCAGGCCAGCGAAGTCACGCATCCGCGTGAGGCCCTGAAGATTTACGCGGAACGCGTCAACCAGCTGGCCCAGTTTGGTGGCAACGATGCCTATGCGGAAGCGGCAGTCTTGATCGGCCGTATGGCCGGCCTGCGCATGGCATCCGAACATGCCGCGTATCTGGCGGATGTGAAGGACCGCTTCGGCCGCAAGCGCAATTTCATGAAATTGTTGGCCTGACATGCGGCGCGCGGCGATTGACGAGCAAAATCGCTACATGCTGGAACGCCAGCGGCAGTTCCGCGCGGCGGCTGATGTCGTCACCGATGCCTGGACGCGCTTCCGCGAGGTGGGGGCGGTGGCCGTTATCGGCTCCGTCGCGAAGCCGCTTTGGAAAGAGGTGCCGCGCTTCAGCGAATTCCGGCGCGAACGGATCGAGGTCTGGCATGAATGCAGCGATCTCGATCTGGCACTCTGGCTCGACTCGCAGGAACGCCTCGGCGAACTGCGCCGCGCCGCCGCGCTTGCCCTGCGCGAGGCCTTTGAGAAGGGAACAGGGATCAGCGTTGCCGATCACCAGTTGGATGTTTTTCTGATCGAACCCGGCAGCGACAATTACCTGGGCCGACTCTGCAAGTTCAGTTCATGTCCGAAAGGAAAACTCGACTGCCTGGCTCCCGGGTGCGGGGAGGTCGCCTTCAACAAGCGCATCGTGGACTTCACGCCGCATGACGATCTGCTCGCTCCTGCCCAAGGTGCGATGCTCTACAAGCGTGGTGTCGGCCGGGTGCGCTCCGCGCTTGACCTGCCGCAGACTGGCTGAAGGCTGGGCGACCCGGCTTGGCCGTACTTCGGACAACCGCTTCACATCACAGGCATCGGACTGTGCCTGTTGTGGAGACCGGCAGCTCTTGCGACACCGAGCGCTTTCCCGGCCATTCGGGCGAAAGCGATGAGTATACGGGCATACTTATATCCACAAAGCGGGTTTTCCGTTAGGCTCGCTGCTGCGTGAAACGGGAGCATCGATTGCGAGGATTTGCGGAAAGCTTGATGCAGGGGCCGCGGACCGTGGCCGAGCAAATCGCGAATGTCTTGCGCGAGGCCATTGCCAATGGAACCATAAAGGCGGGCACTCCGCTGCGCCAGGACGAACTGGCCGAGCAGTTCGGCTTCAGTCGCATGCCCATTCGTGATGCCCTTCGCCAGCTGGAGGCCGAGGGCATTGTTTCCATCCATCCGACAAAGGGCGCGCAGGTCGCGCGGATGGACAGCGCCGAGATCAGTGAAATCTACGCGCTGCGCGAGCTGCTCGAAAGCGAGGCGCTTCGGCTCTCAGTACCCAGCCTATCCGGCGTGAAGCTCGATGAGGCGGAACAGGTGCTCGACCAGATCGACGCGGAGCGCAATGTCGGCCGATGGGGCGCGCTGAACAGGGCCTTTCATCTGGCTCTCTACGATGCCTGCGGCAACAATCGATTGCTCGGCCTGATCGAGGCGCACCACAATGCGGCCGATCGTTACGTCCGCATCCTTTTGTCGAACCTGGACTATCGCAACCGCTCGCAGACGGAGCACCGCGATCTGCTGGCTGCCTGCCGGCGGCGCAAGGGCGACAAGGCCATAGTCATCCTGAGGCAGCATCTTCGCGAAGGAAGCGAGACGCTGGTCAGCGCGATCAGGGAAGATGGCCTGTCGCGAAAATCCTAGTTTGAGGCGTGGCTCGGGTCCTCATGCCGGTTGGGCCACCGTCTCATAGACGGTGGTGAGTCTCAGCCCTGCGCGGGCCTGCGTTCGACAATGTAGATGTGGTCGGCGGCCAGCACGACTTCGCCGCGCTGGTTGATCACTTCGCAGCGTTCGATCACTCGTCCAGAACCCGGCCGCTTGGGATCGTCTTCCTTGGCCGCGATGGTGGTGCGCGTGCGGATCGTGTCGCCGATGAACACCGGCTTGATGAAGCGCAGACGGTCATAGCCATAGGAAAAAGCGACCGGGTTGACGATGGTTGCCGTCAGGCCGATGCCGACGGAAAACACCAGCGTGCCATGCGCAATGCGCTGGCCGAACGGCGTCGTCTTCATGAACTCGGCATCCATGTGATGCGGAAAGAAATCGCCGGTATGGCCGGCGTGGACTATGAAGTCGGTCTCGGTGACGGTACGGCCGCTGGTGAGACGCGACGAGCCGATCTCATAGTCCTCGAAATACTGGATCTGTTCCATCAGGGCCTTTCCGCGATCGGCGTCGCCGGTGCCGCACTCGACCGATAGGCGGCCTCGACCAGCGCCATCGTGCTCCACGCATCCTCGACCGGACTGATCAGCGTAGCATCTTCTCCGGCCGCGAAACGTTGGACATTGGTCATGCGGCCGACGAAGGCATCGGGAAACCACTCGCCGGCCAAGGGCACGGCGATCCAGTCCGTTCCGCCCTTGGGGTAGATCTCCAGCACATCGGGCTCACCTGTGGGATAATCGAGGTTGAGACCGAGCTTGAGATAGGCAGCGCCCTCGGTGCCGCAGATGCGGAACTCGCAGGCCTGGTGCCGGCGTCCGAATTTGTGGTCGTGGTTGATCGACAGGGCGCAGCGCACGGTGTCGCCATAGTCGAGAATAGCGCTGGTGCGCGTCTGCGCCACCTTATGGTTGGGATGGCCAAGCGTCTTGGCATGGATGCCTTTGGGGTCGCCAAGCAACTGCCTGATCAGATCGAGATAGTGGATCGAATGCATGGCGATTTCGACCCGCGGCGCCTTGAGCAGGAACTCCCAAAGTTCCCACGGTGTCGCCAGCGCCAGCCAGGCGTCGAAGTCGACGACCTCGCCGAGCCAGCCCTTAGCGATGGCGTCCTTGAGCGCCAGCATCATGGGCGCGAAGCGTAGCTGGAAGTTCACTGCCGCATGGAGCTTTTTGGCGCGGCAGATCTCAAGGATTGCGGTTGCTTCAGTGAGGTTGCTGCCCATCGGCTTCTGGATCAGCGCCACCGCGCCATCGGGCAAGAATTTCAGCACATCGGCGTGACGTGAGGGCGGCGTGGCGAGGTCGAAGATCGCACCCTCGACAGCGGCCGCTTCCTCCGCCGAGCGAAAGGCTGTCACACCCCATTGGCTGGCCAGTTTTTCAGCTCTGGCGTGGTCGGGGTCGTAGAGGCCGGCGACAGGAAAGCCGGCCTTCCGATAGGCCGGGAAATGCGCATCGCCGACGATCGATCCGGCGCCGAAGGTGACGACCGGCCGGGGCGTCGAAGGTTTGGGCCAGGACTGGACGAGCAAGGCAGGGTCGAAACCGCCTTCAGTCATGATGGAAGACCTCGTCCATCGCTGCCCACCATTCGCCCTCCTTGCGTGTCGCCAGCGGTTCCTGGCAAGGCATGCAGACCGCCCACCATTCCTGTGTCTTCGGGTCGGCCGCCATCTTGGCCATGTCGGCTTCGTAGTCGGTGCCATGGTAATCGAACGTGCTGAACAGCAGGTTCTCCGGCCGCTTCAGGTAGATCGAATAGTTCTTGATGTTGCAGGCCGAGATCATGGTCAGCACGTCGGGCCAGACGGCGGCGTGCAGGCGGACATACTCCTCGACCTTTTCAGGCTTTAGCCCCAGAACCATCCCCATCCGCTGCATGTTCGTTCCTCTACTTCGTGATCGCCGTGGTGAATTCGGCGATGCTCATGGCCTTGACCGCGTCCCAGTCCCAATCGATCCCGATGCCTGGCTCGTCGGGTGCCAGCGCCTGGCCATCTTCGATGCGCATATGCTTGCCGGTCAACTGGTCGAGCTGCGGAATGTACTCGACATACCTGCCGTTCTGAACAGCGCATGTCAGGCTGACATGCAGTTCCATCAGGAAATGCGGGCAGACCGGGATGTCGAAGGCCTCCGCCGCATGGGCGATCTTGAGCCAGGGCGTGATGCCGCCGATGCGGCCGACATCGACCTGCACGATCGAACAGGCGCCTTTCTGCATGTATTCGCGGAAATGGCGGATGGAATACAGTGACTCGCCAATGGCGATCGGCGTCGGCGTCGAGTTCGACAATCGCACATGCCCGTCAATGTCGTCGGCTGGCAGCGGCTCCTCGATCCAGGCGAGGTCGAGTTCGCGCAGTCTCGCGGCGCGCCGGATCGCCTCGTCGACCGAAAACCCTTGATTGGCATCGGTCATGATCTCGTAGCCATCGCCGACCGCCTTGCGCACCGCCGACAGGCGGGCAAGATCCTCTGATCCATGCGGCCTGCCGATCTTCACCTTCGAACCGCGAAAACCCTTGGCCTTGGCGGCCAGCGCGTCATCGACCAGAGCCTGCGTCTCGATGTGCAGCCAGCCGCCTTCGGTGGTGTAGAGCGGACAACGATCCTTGGCGCCGCCGGCAAGTTTCCATAGCGGCAGGTTCTGCTTCTTGGCCCGCAGATCCCACAGCGCGGTATCGATCGCGGCGATCGCGATTGCGGTGATCGCGCCGATCGTCGTGGCATGCGTGGCGAATTCGAGGTCGTGCCAGATCGCCTCGATCATGTCGGGGTCGCGGCCGATCAGCCGCGGCGCCAGATGATCGGAGAGAAGCCGCATCACCGACGAGCCGCCGGTGCCGATCGTGTAGCTGTAACCGGTACCGACCGCGCCGTCGGAATCGGTGATCGTGACGATCGGCGTTTCCTGGCTGACGAAGCTCTGGATCGCGTCCGTGCGCTTGACCTTGGGCACAAGGTCCACCATTCGCAATTCGACTTTCTCGATTCTGGCCATGCCGATCAGCTCCGCAATGTCTTTCCGGTCTCAGTGGCAAACAGATGCGCCTGTGACATGTCGAGGCTCATGGCGACCCGCTCGCCCGGCCGCAGTGGTCTCGGGTTCAGCATCCGCGAAACCCAGTCTTCGCGATTGAATTCGACGAACACCAGTGTCTCGTTGCCGAGCGGTTCGGTGACCGTGATCGGCAGTTCGATCTGGTGGACGTCGGCAGCGCCACCGGAGCTGATCCCGTGGCCGGTCGGATAGATGTCGTCTGGCCGCAGCCCGAACACGACCTTGTCCCCGGTCGCGACATTGGCCTTGAACTGGCCGGGCAGCGGCAGCTTTTCGCCGCTGGCGAAAACCAGCTTGCCGTCATCGATCGTCGCCTCATGCAAATTCATCGGCGGCGAGCCGATGAAGCCGGCAACGAAACGCGTCGCCGGCCGCCGGAAGACCTCATCGGGGGTGCCGACCTGTTCGATATGACCGTCGCGCATGATGACGATGCGATCGGCAAGCGTCATCGCCTCGACCTGGTCATGTGTGACGTAGATCACCGTCGACTGCACCTTGGCATGCAGCTTCTTGATCTCGGTGCGCATCTGCGTGCGCAATTTGGCATCGAGATTGGAGAGGGGCTCGTCGAACAGGAACACATCGGGGTCGCGCACGATGGCCCGGCCCATGGCGACGCGCTGGCGCTGGCCGCCGGAGAGTTGCGAGGGGCGTCGGTCGAGCAGCGTGTCGAGGCCAAGAATGGCCGAGGCCTCGGCGACGCGACGATCCATATCTTCCTTGGCAGCACCTGCGATCTTCAGGGAGAAGCCGAGATTCTCGCGCACCGTCATGTGCGGGTAGAGCGCATAGGACTGGAATACCATCGAGATGTTGCGCGACCGCGGCGGCAGATCGTTGACGACGCGCCCGCCGATCTCGATCGAGCCGGCGCTGATCTCTTCCAGCCCGGCGATCATGCGCAGTGTCGTCGACTTGCCGCAGCCGGAGGGGCCGACCAGCGCGATGAATTCGCGGTCGGCGATCTCGAGATCGATGCCGTGCACGATGCCGATATTGCCGTAGCGCTTGGTCAGCTTGGTGAGGGTAACGGTTGCCATTGGATCAGCCTTTCACCGCACCGGAGGTCAGGCCGCCGACTAGGTGTTTCTGGACGATGTAGGTGAGGGTGAGCGCCGGAATGATCATAACCACGGCCAGCGCGCACATGCCGCGCCAGTCGATGGTGAACTCGGCCGTGTAGTCGAGCAGGCCGACCGGCAGCGTCTTGGCGCTCACCGAGCGGGTCAGTTGCGAGGCCAGCGCGAACTCGTTCCAGCAGGTCAGGAAGGCGAAGATCGCGGCCGACGCAATACCCGGCCCGGCGAGCGGAAACTCGACCTGCCAGAATGCCTGCCAGCGCGTGCAGCCGTCGATCTGTGCCGCCTCCGCGAGGTCCTTGGGCACCTGGCGGAAGAATCCGTCGATCAGCCAGATCGTGAACGGCACATTGAGCGCGACATAGGCAAGGATCAGCCCAAAATGCGTGTCGATGATGCCGAGCCGCACATAAAGGAAGAACAGCGGCAGCGACAGCGCGATGCCAGGCACCGTGCGCGTCAGCATCAGGCCGAGAAAGACGCTCGACTTGCCGCGGAAGCGGTAGCGCGCGAAGGCATAGCCGCCGGCCATGCCGATGGCCACTGCAATGACCGTCGAGGTCACCGAGATGATCAGCGAGTTGCGGAAATATTCGATGACAGGGATGCCGCCCTTGCCGATGCCGCTGAACATCGCGATATAGGCGTCGAACGAAATTTCCTGCGGAATCCACACCGGCGGCTTGGCCATGATCTCGACCGCCGGCCGCAGCGACGAGAGGACGATCCATAGGCCCGGCAAGCAGATGGTCAGCATCGCCAGGAACAGGCCGATGCGATAGACGACGCCCAGCAGCCGGCGCTTGAGGCGGGCGGAAGAGTTCTCGTCCATCTTCACCACTCAGCACCGATTTGCGTGCGCGCCGCGGCGAGCTTGTTGAAGAAATAGACGGTGAAGGCGATCGACAGCAGGATCGAGAAATAGGCCATGGCGTTGGCCATGCCCATGCGCCCGTCGCTGTATGCGGTGCGTGCCACCAGTGTCCACAACAGCTCGGTGCGGCCCGCCGGTCCGCCATCGGTCATGATTTTGACGATGTCATAGGCGCGCGCGACGTCGAGCGAGCGGATGGTCATGGCGATGTAGGCGAACGGCATGACGAACGGCCACGTCACATAGCGGAACGTCTGCCATGGCGTGCAACCGTCGACCCGCGCCGCCTCGATCGGCTCCTTGGGCATGGCGAGCAGTCCGGCGAGGATCAGGATGGCGAAGATCGCCGTCGACGACCAGATCTCGGCGATCGAAATGGCGATGAAGGCGAGATGGCCTTCGATCAGCCACGGTATGGCGTCCTGCGTGATGCCGAGCGACTGCAGGGCATTGTTCACCAGACCGATATTGTCGTTGAACATGAACTTGAACTGGAAGCCGACGAGGATCGGCGAGAACATCATCGGGAACATCATCAGCGTGCGCAGGATGCGCTGGCCGCGCGTTGCCTTCTCGACCAGCATGGCGAGGCCAAGGCCAAGCAGCATTTCGAGATTGAGCGCGATGGTCAGCAGCAGCACAGTGCGGCCGAAGGCCCACCAGAAATCGGTGTTGGACAGGATCGAAAGATAATTCCGGATGCCGATGAAGACGTAGAATGTCTCGGGCCGCGTCAGGCGGAACGGCGTGAAGCTCGAATAAAGCGACAGAAGCAGCGGCACCACGACCACTGCCGCCAGCACGATCATGGCCGGAAGCAGCAGCAGGAATGGCGCGGATGGCTTGAAGCCCTTCATCAGAATCCTTGAGGTGTTTGCATTGGACGGCAGTGCGCGGGCCCGGGGCGAAGGATCAGCGTAAACCGCTGGCGTCCAGCGAAACGCGATCGCCTCCCCCATTTTCTAATGGGGGAGGCAGCCCTGGGAACCGCTACTAGAGCTTGCCGGCGTCCTGGAGGATTTGCGTCGCCTTGGCGGCGGCGTCATCCAGTGCCTGCTTGGACGTCTTGTCGCCGAGGATCGCCGCCTGCAGTTCGGGATAGACGGCGTTCGAAATCTCGATCCATTCAGGCGTCTGCGGCACGGCAAAAGCGTGCTTGGCCTCTTCCTGGAAGGCGGTGAGAACCTCCTTCTTGTAAGGATCGTTTTCGGCCTGCTTCAGGTCCCAGTCCCACACGGCCGTGCGGGTCGGCAGCGGACCTGCGGCGGCTTCGAGCTTCTGGCTGTCCTCGTTGGTCAGCCACCACACTAGGGAAGCCGCGGCCTCCTTGTTCGGGCAGTTCTCGGTCACGGAGAAGCCATGAAAACCAGACCAGCCGGTGCGCTTGCCTGAAGAACCCTTCGGCGCAACCTTGACGCCGACATTGCCGGCGACTTTCGACGATTTCGGATCGTTGAAGAAGCCGGCCCAGCCCGGCCAGTCGAGATTGATGGCGACGGTGCCCGAAGCAAAGCCCTGGCCGAGATCGTCCCACAGGTAGTTGGTGGTTCCGGCAGGCACGGCCTTGGCCTTGTAGAGGTTGACGAACCAGTCGAGCGCCCGGATGCCGGCCTCGGAATTGAAGACCGGCTTGCCGTCCTTGTCGAGGTACTCGCCGCCCTCGGCGACGACCATCTCGTAGAAGCGGCCGTTGATCGCCTCTTCCTTGCCGGCGAATTGCGTGCCGTAGAAATTGGGCGGGTTGGCGAAGAATTCGGCCTGGTCGGTGACTTCCTTCCAGGTGTCCGGCGGCACCAGGTCATAGCCGTATTTCGCCTTGAACTTGGTCTTGTTGTCGGCGTTCCCGTACAGGCTCTTCTGGTAGTAGAGCGCCGAAACGTCGAACTGCGCGCGCGGCAGCATCTCCAGCTTGCCGTCGATGGTTGCGGATGTGATCGTCGACGGCACGAAGGCGTCGATCTCTGCCTTGGGCAGCAATTTGCTAAGGTCTGTGTACAGGCTCGTATATTGCGGCGCGAACGACGAATGGTTCCAGCCGACGCACCAGTTGGTGCTGCCCGAGGCGATGTCGGACTTGAGCTCCTTGTCGATGTCGAAGCCGTTCTTCTTGGTCAGGATGTTGACCTTGGCGCCGGTCGCCTTCTCCCATTCGGGAATGCGCTCGTAGAGCTTTTCATATTGCTGGCCACCGATCAGCTTCACGTCGACGGTCACGCCTTCGAACTTGCCGGGCAGGTCGCCGGCAAGCGCCGCGCCTGCACCTGACGCAAGCAACAATGCACCGGCGCACACGCCGGAAAGCAGTCTGTTCATTGGTATCCTCCCTTGGTGCCGCCTCCGCGGCGACCGCAACTCGTCTGATGACAAGAAGTGCTACATTCATATACAAACAAAACATTCACGGATACGTCAAGGCGAAATTTGTTTCCGTCGAGCACGTTCCTGCGTATATGAAGGGTGAAATTCACTGGAGGGATGAGCCATGGACGACAGCGAAGACGAGCGCTATCGCGCGCCGGCGCTCGACAAGGGGCTCGACATCCTCGAACTGCTGGCGGGCGTCGACGGTGGCCTGACGCAGGCCGAAATCGCCAAGAAACTCGACCGTAGTCCCAATGAATTCTATCGCATGCTCGACCGGCTGGTGCGGCGCGGCTACGTCACGCGCCTCGACGGCGACCGCTATTCGCTGACGCTCAAGCTGTTCGGCCTAGCGCAGTTGCACGCTCCGGTGCGGCGGTTGGTTTCCTACGCCACGCCGCTGATGCGCGAACTTGCCGAGACATCGCAGCAGGCCAACCAACTCGTTGTTTTCGATCGTGGTTCCGCCGTTGTCATCGGTCAGCAGGAGGCGCCGAACTACTGGGGGATTTCGATCCGGGTCGGTTCCCACATCAGCCTTTTCGACACCGGTTCGGGGCATGTGTTGCTCGCCTTCCGTTCACCGGAAGAGCGGCAGATGATGATATCGGAACACGTCCGCAGCACCGACAAGACGGCGCAATCGGCCGAGTTCTTCACCCGTCTCGACCAGATCCGCGACCGCGGATACGAGATGATGGCTTCGATGCAGACCGCCGGCGTCTTCAACCTGTCCGCTCCGGTGCGCAGTTCCGATGGCAAGGCGATCGCCGCGCTGTCGATTCCCTACATCACCGTAGTCAACGCGCCTTCCGCGCCCGACATCACTAGGACGATCGAACTGTTGCTGGCAACGTGTGAAAAGCTATCGCATCTCGCTGGATCAGCGGTCGGCTCATCGGCATGAATTCTTATTTGAATGAAGAATTCCTCCGTGAGATGATTTGAAACAGCCATGAGGAGGAGCCGCCATGATCATCGATACCCATCTGCATCTCATCGATCGCTCGGCCTTGCGCTATCCCTGGCTCTCAAGCGTGCCGGCGCTCAACCGCGATTTCTCCTATGAGGAATACGCCGTTGAGGCGCAGCGTGTCGGCGTCGAACGCGTGCTGCATATGGAGGTCGATGTCGATCCCGCAGAGATCGAGGCCGAGACCGCTCGTGTCGAAAGGCTGTCGCGACAACCCGGCAGCATGCTGGCCGGAGTGATCGCATCCTGCCGACCCGAAGAGGCGGATTTTCCGGCCTATCTCGAGCGCCAGCGGGCAACCCCTTTCGTCAAGGGCTTCCGCCGCGTACTGCATGTGATGCCCGACGAGCTTTCGGAGGGCGCGCTGTTTCGGAGCAACATCAAGCGGCTCGGCGGCACCGGCCTGACCTTCGATCTCGTCGTGCTGCCGCACCAGATCCCGAAAGCAATCGCGCTGGCCGACCTGGCGCCCGATGTGACGTTTGTCCTCGACCATTGCGGCGTGCCCGATATCAAGGGCGGAGCCGAGCATCCGTGGCGAGAACATATGAGCGAGATCGCGCGGCGCCCGAACGTCATGGCCAAGATTTCCGGTGTCGTCGCCTATGCCGATGCCGGCAGCTGGACGGTCGAGACGCTTAGGCCTTACGTCGAACACACAATCGGTGCGTTCGGCTGGGACCGCGTCGTCTGGGGCAGCGACTGGCCGGTCTGCACGCTTGGCGGCGGCCTGTCGACCTGGGTGGCGGCGACCCATGCGCTGCTTGCCGGTTGCAGCGTCGATGAACGCGACAGGCTGCTGTCCGCGAATGCCCGCAAGCTATGGCGGCTCGAATAACCGGATCTGCCACAAGTCTCCTCAGATCGTCGTCGAGACGTGCCGCTCGCGGCCATAGAGGGATACCAACAGCACGATGATGAGGCCAAGCGCTGCCTGCACCGCCGAGGGCTGGAAGCCGAGGCCGATCAGCAGCGTATTGATTTCGGTCAGCACCAACACGCCGGCGATCGTGCCGAGATAGCTGCCGCGGCCGCCGACCAGTGCGGCGCCCCCGACGACCACCGCTGCGATGGTCTGGAACAGATAGGGCTGGCCGACATCGCCATAGGCCGAGCCGGTGAAGCCGAGCAGCAGCACGCCCGCCACGGCGGCGAAGAAGGCGCTTGCCGCATAGGTGATCACCCACATGCGCACCGGATCGATCAGCGCCAGCGGTGCCGCACCTGGATTGCTGCCGAGCGCATAGAGCCGCCGCCCATAGGGCGTCCGCTCCAGCACCAGCACGACGAGCGCCGCCAGAACGACCAGGCTCGGCACCAGCCACGGCACCGGCAGCGGTCCGGCCGATCCGCCAATCGACACGAAGCTGGAAACCGCTTGCGGCGCGGAGCCGGACGGGAAGCCGGCCGTCCACAGCAGCACCAATCCCTGCACGATCATGCCGATGCCGAGGGTGACGATGAGTGGCTGGATGTCGAGACTGCGCGAGATCAGTCCGTTCAGCCCGCCGATGACGATCGCCAGCACTCCGACGAGGCCGCAAACCACGACAAAATTCCAGCCATCGCCGTAGAGCTGCGCCGCCACGACATTGGCAAAGCCAATGACGAAGGGGATCGACAGGTCGATGCCGCCCATGATGACCACCAGTGTCTGCCCGATCGAGGCGACGGCAAGCAGCGACGCGAGCACCAGCATGGCGCGTATCGCAAACGGCGCCGAGTAGCCGGGAATGAGAACCGTACCGGCAAGGTGCAGAAGGGCGGCGACACAGAAGGCGCCGACGACGCGGGCGTTGGTTGTCGCGAACAGGTTTCGTCGGAAAACCATGTCAGCGCCCCTTCATGGCAAGACGTTCCTGCGCTGCTGTCAGCATCACTGCCAGTACCAGTATGGCGCCGTAGGCAATCTGCAGCACGAAGGTCGAGACGTTGAATGTCGTCAGCACGCTTTGCAGCAGGAAGATATCGATGGCGCCGATGGCGGCCCCGGCAACGCCGCCGCGCCCGCCGGCTAGGCTGACGCCACCGAGCGCGATGGCGGCGATGGCGATCAGCGTGTAGGTCGGCCCGATATTCGGGTCCGCCGAGCCGATCAGTGCGGTCAGCATCAGCCCGGCGCATCCGCTGAAGATGCCGGTCATGACATAAGCGATGAAGCGCACGCGCGTGACATCGACGCCGGCTGTGTAGGCGGCACGGTCGTCGCTGCCGACCGCCATCAGCTGATCGTAGTAGGGGGTGCGCCGCACCAGCCACCAGGCAATGAACATCAACGCCAGCGGCAGCATCGACAGCGGACCGGACAGTGCCTTGAGCCAGGCTGGCGCGGGGCCGATCGGTGCGGGCAGGATGGTCAGCGTCACCCCGGTGAGGATCAGATAGGTGCCGAGCGTGGCGACGATCGGCTGGATGCGTACGATCGTCGCCAGGAAGCCGTTCGCAGCACCAACCAAGGCGCCGACGAGCAGCACCGCCGGTACAAGCACCAGGGGCGATGAGATGCCAGCGCCGAGGAACAGCACCTGGATCGCAAAAGCATTGACGAAGCCCATCAGCGGCCCGACCGAGATGTCGATGCCGCCACGACCAGCGAGGATGACAGGCGTGGACGCGATCGCGGCACCGATCAAGGGCGCCGCCAAGCCGATCAGCGCACCCCAGGATCCCGGCTGGAACCGCCCCGGACTGAGGATGAGATTGATGGCAAGCAGCACGATCAGCAGCACGACCGCGAAGCCGACGTTTCGCCCAAGAGACAGGAGGCGCGCAACAAGGCTCATGCCGCACGTCCGAACATGGCTGATATCACGCTGCCGGTGGTCAGCGCCTCGCCGGCGATTTCGGTCGCGACCTCGTTCTCGCGGAACACCAGCACGCGCTGGCACAGGAGAAGAATTTCCTCGATTTCGCTGGACAGGATAACGAGCCCCATGCCGTCGGCGGCCAGCCCGCGAAAGACGTCGTAGAGAACATGCCGCGTCGCCACGTCGACACCGCGCGTCGGGTCGTTGAGAAGCAGGATCGCGGGCTCCAGCGCAAGCGCTCGAGCCAGCAGCACTTTCTGCTGGTTGCCGCCCGACAGAGTGGTGATCGGCGCATCGGGTCGGGGCGCCATGATCGACAGTTTCTCACGATAGATGTCGTAGCGCGCCTTGCGCACCGCCGGGCTGATAAGGCCGAGACGCGTATCGCGCGACAGTGTCGAAACGGCGAAGTTGTCGAGCACCGATTGCGTCGGGAAAATGCCGTTCGCACGCCGGTCGCGCGGCAGATAGGCAATGCCGCTGGAGACGGCCTTGCGGTATCCGGTGATCTTGCGAGGTTCACCGGGCTGGGCCAGCACGATCGATCCGCCATGCGGCGGCTCCAGGCCTGCGAGCATCTTGAGGAACAACTCCTGGCCGTGGCCATCAAGACCGGCAAGGCCGACGATCTCACCTGGGGCAATCGCCTGCGTGATCGGACTGGCGCCGGGCGCGATGACGAGATCGCGAACTGTGAGGGCAGCGCGGTCAGCCATGTGCCAGCTCCGCCGCCGTGCGGGGCGCCATCGCCCTGAGAAGTTCCGCCGGCGTCGAGGCGCCGCGCTCTTCGGTGCGCACGACGCTGCCGCCGCGCAGGATCGAGATGCGATCCGAAAGCGACATCACCTCGTCCATGCGATGGGTGATGAACAAGATCAGGCACCCCTCGCCGGCAAGCGCGCGCATCAGCGAAAAAACGGACTCGCGGTCGGCGAAGTCGAGCGCGGCTGTGACCTCGTCGAGGATCAGGATCTTTGGATTGCGCACGATTGCGCGAGCAAGGACGACAAGTTGCTGCGCGGCTAACGGCAACACGCCGGCTGGTTTATCGAGGGAAACGTCGGTGATGGCAAAGCGCTTCAGCGCGGCTGCTGCCTTGTCGCGGCGCTCATTGCGCGGCACGACGCGCCGGACGAACCCGTCGAGGCCGAGCAGGATGTTGTCGGCTACGCTGCGATCCGGTGCGATCAGAACCTCCTGGAACACCGTGGCGAAACCCTGCGCCTGGAAAGCGGATGGGCTGGCGCCTGAAAACGGTTTGCCGTGCAGAAGGATCGTGCCGCTGTCTGGCTGGACGATGCCCGACAACAGCTTGACCATCGTGCTTTTGCCCGAACCGTTCTCGCCCAGAATGGTGTGGATGGTCCCAGCGCGGAACGTGATCGACGCGTCCGCAAGCGCGACCGTCTCGCCATAGCGTTTGGATATGTTTTTGACTTCAAGCATGTCGCGTTTCAATGCTGGCAGGCCGGCTCCCCGAAAGGAGTCGGCCTGTTGGGATACTAGCAGGCGCGTTCACTTCGCGCAGGCGTCACTTTGCACAGGCATCGGGCACCTTCGAATAATCCCAGCCCTTGGTCGGCGCCGGGTTCGAGAAATAGGCGTCGAGCCATTCTTCCGGCATCGGATCCGTCGGCGGGATCGGGAAGATCGAGACGGCATCCGTCGTCATGCAGTCCTTGTACCATTGGCCGAGATCGGCGCTGTGGACCGGCGGGATCGGGATCAGCAGCGTGTTCAGCTTCGGCTTCTGGCCGTCGAGCATGCGCTCGCCGACGCGGAACAGCGTCTCGGCGGTCCAGTGCGGCAGAACCGCATGGCCTTCGAAGCGGTATTTGTCGGGGTTGGCTTTCCAGTAGCCCAATGCATCGCCGGTGATCGAGCCGGTGATCAATGGCGCCGGCCGGCCGGCCTCTGCGAAGGCCTCGGCAACGACGCGACTTTCGCTGCCGGTCGTCCACACCGCATCGATCGGCGCCGGGTTGGTGGCGATCGCCTGCAACACCACGGTCTTGGTGACGTTGGCCGTCCAGTTGCCGTTGACGTTGCGCGAGATCTTCAGCTTCGGATTTTCGGCCAGCGCCTTGTCTGCGCCCTGGCGCTCCTGCACCACGATCGGGTGGCCGGCAATGCCTTCGACCAGCAGGATGCTGGCGCCGTCCGGCTGCGCCTTGCCGATCGCCGTCATCATGTCATACCCCCAGCGCGCATAGTTGGAATCGACATTGATCGCATTCGGGCTGGTCACCGAACCGGCTGCGGTGATGAATGGAATGCCGGCTTTGGCTCCGGCGTCGATGGCATCATCGAGCGCCGTCGCCGAGCCCGGGATCGAGGTGATGATCGAGCACTTCTTGTCGATGAAGGCGCGGATCTGGTTGATCTGCTGGCTGGCGTCGTTGTTGGAATCCGACACTTCGAAGCTGGATACGGTGCCGTCGGCGATCAGCCCGTCGACGAGGCGTTTCAGTTCCTTGGTCACCGTTACACGCCACGGGTTGCCCTGGTAGGATTCCGAATGGCACCACTTCCACGGCTTCGGTGGCGCGGTGAAATTGTCCCAGGCCGAAGGCAGCACCTTCTGCGGCGCGCCGTCATATTGCGCCTTGAGTTCGGTCGGCAGTGCGCCGACGACGCCTTGCACATCCTGGGCAAAGGCGGCGGTCGTCGCAAGCGAGGTAAGCGCGGTTGCGGCCAGCAGGCCGCGGATCATTGCTGTCATCTTGTTCTCCTCCGTTCGGTTTCGTTCAGGCTCCTCCACCGGCAGCGCCGGACACCTGCACCAGGGGACTTTCCCGAAACAGGCGGTTGAGATCGGCAACGACCTGGGCGGCCTTGTGCCCATGGGTCATGCCGGAAAGGATGCGTTCGGATGCCGCCTGCTGGAACGCCATGTAGCCGTCATGGCGCGGCCGTACCCACGCGCCTTCCAGCGTCACGCGCGTATCCCGATAGAAATTGCCGGTCGCTTCATTGACGGCCTGGTCCTCCCAGGCTGTGGCATGGCCAGGCTGGCCACCGGCGGCGGCATAGGGACCGCGCTGGACGTCGCCGCCGGCGACCCAGTAAGCGAAGTCGATCGCAGCGTCTCTGGCCTTGGAAAAGGCCGATACGGCTATGCCGGTGCCGCCGAGTGCCGAGCCGATCGGGCCATTCGAACCGATCACCGGAATGTCTGCAAAAGCCAGCCGGTTCTGACGAAAACCAGCCGCCGCATAGGAGACGTAGCCATAGATCAGCGGCGCGCAGACGATCCTGGAATCGGCCTCTGTCATGCGCTCCGAGACCGCAATCGGATCCATCTCGAAACAGGCCGGCTCGACCAGCGCCGCAATCTCGCGCATCGCCTCGAAAACTTGGCTGCCGGTCTCGATGTCGATCAGATCGTGGGACGGATCGGTTGTGCAGGCATGACCGAGATTGCCGGCAAGCGTGTAGAACGCCATCAGCACATGGGGCGGGCGCATCGGCAACAGCACACGGCCTTGCCGGGCTAGATCGAGCACCTCGCTCCAGCCGGCCGGCGGCGCATCGAGCGCATCCGGCCGCCATGCCTGGACTTGGGCCGCCGCATCGATCGGAAACGCCCATTGCCGCCCCTGCCAGTTGTAGCTCGGATAGGACTGGCCGACGCTGCCCGAGGCGAGGGCTGCAAGTTCCGCCTCGCGTCCAGGGACATCCAATGGCTCGAGGCAGCGCTCAGCCGTGATCTGGCCGACATGCGGATGATCGATGACGATGAGATCATAGGCCCGTGCCAATTCCTCGACGGGGAAGGATTCGAAATCCTGCAGCGAGCGCTTATCCCATTCGACGGCAACGCCGGTCTTCTGCTGCCACAGTGATGAGCAAGCGACCATCGGATCGTAGCCGCGCGGATGGCTCCAGGTCATGCCCTTGAGTGTAGGCACGCTCACAGGCCGAACTCCTCGCGGATTGCCGCGCTGTGTTCGCCGATGCGCGGTGCCGCCCGATCGACCTTGGCCCTAGTGCCATTGACCCGGAGGGGCGAACTGGTGGTGAGGATGGAGACATCGTCCTCGCGCGTCACCGTCTGCAGCATGTCGAGCGACTGGAAGCCCTCGTTTGCCAGCATCTCCGGCCAGGTTAGCACCTTGGCGCACCAGATGTCGGCGGGCTCGAGGATATCAAGCCATTCGTCGATGGTCTTGGTGGCGATCCTCTGCGCGATGATCGCCTTGATGTCGTCGCGCGCGGTGAACCATGATGCCGGCTTGTCGCGATAGGGCGCCAGTTCGTTGAGCGACAGCAGATCGGCAAGCTTGGGGATCGGCGTCATGGCGATGGCGAGATAACCGTCCTTGGCCGGGTAGACGCCATAAGGCGCCGACAGATAGGCGTGCGCGCTGCGGAAGCTGGAGCGCCTGGGCAAGCGGCGGCCATCATTGAGATGCGTAGTCAATACCTCGAACTGGAAATCGACCAGCGCTTCCAGCAGGCTGGTCTCGATATGGCTTCCCTGACCGGTGATGCCGCGCCGCACCAGTGCCGCCAGGATGCCTTGCGCACAGGCAGCACCGGCCAGCATGTCGCCAATGGCCAGCCCGAACGGCACCGGCCCCTGGTCCTCATCGCCGTTAAGCCACATCACGCCGGAACGCGCCTGCGCCAGCAGGTCCTGGCCGGGCCGCTTGACCCAAGGGCCGTCCTCACCATAGCCGCTGATCGAGGCGTAGACCAGCCGTGGATTGATCTTGCGGACCGCCTCGTAGTCCAAGCCGAGCCGTTCGATGACGCCCGGCCGGAAATTCTGGATCAGCACGTCGGCCTTGGCCAGTAGCCCGCGCAGCGCTTCGAGGTCGGCCCCGTTCTTGAGGTTGATGGCAAGACTTTCCTTGGCCCGGTTGATGGCATGGAAGATCGTGGAATCGCCGCCGATCTCGGTGTCGCTGAGATAGAGCCGGCGCGACAGATCGCCGCCATCCGGACGCTCGATCTTGATGACGCGCGCGCCGAGATCGAGCAGCCTGAGAGAGCAGTAGGGCCCGGACAGGAACTGGCTCATGTCGACGACGACGAGACCGGCGAGCGGCAATTCGGCTGCTGCCGGCATCGTTATTTCTCCGTCTTGCCGACGAAGTCGGCCGCGTTGCGGTACTTCACCGTCTGCAGATGCTCGCAATAGAGAACGAGTTCGCCTTCGCCCTTGAACACCTCGTAGCTGGCGCGGATCAGCCCCATCTCCTTGTAGCGGGGCTTCTTGTCGAGGTTGGAGCGGATCGAATAGATCGTGTCGCCGATGAAGACAGGCTTTATGAAACGCAGTCTGTCGTAGCCATAGGAAAAGGCGTTGACGCAATTGGTCGCGACCAGCCCCAGCCCAGCAGAGAAGACAAAGGCACCGGCGATCAGCCGCTTGCCGAAAATGCCTTCGCTCTCGGCAAACATCTGGTCCTGCACATAAGGGTGGATGTCGAGTACCAGTGTGTTGAACAGATGGCTGTCGCCTTCCGCCATGGTGCGGCGCAACGAGCGGATTTTCTGGCCGACCGGCCAGTCCTCATAGAACCAGTTTTCGGCGTTCCACACCGGCAGCGCGGCATGCTCTTCGGGCATGTTCTTGGGATGCGTCGAGGCGACGCCGACCGTATGCGCGAAATCGTTCATGGCTGGCTCCGCCAGTCCTGCCGGAGGTTCCGTGCAACCATTTGAACACGCGTCAAGGCGCCTGTATGCACGACGTCTCCTCCCGTCAATCTTCTTTTGTAAATAGTATTTTCACATATGGGGTTGCGTTGCAAGCGTGAACAGGCGAAATTTTGGCGGCTTCCGCGCGCCGAAGCGGCGGCGGGCAGGGGAGAAAAACATGCGCGAGGATTGTCTGGTCTTTGTCGGCAGCCTGAACCGTGAGGCGCCATATTTTCAGGGCGCGCGCGGCATTGGTCTCGGCGTCTACAGCTTCGACGAAGCGACGCTCGAAACGCGAAAACTGGCCGAGACCAACGACGTCGACAATCCGACATTCCTGTCGGTGACGCCGGACGGTTCACGCGTCTATGCCAATTCGGAAGTCTTCACCTGGCGCGAGGGGACCGTCTCCGCCTACAGATTCGATCGTGCTTCGAGCACGCTGAGTTACCTGAACAAGCAGCCATCCCTTGGCAGCATCACTGCCCACAACACCATCACCCGCGATGGGACGAAGCTGCTGGTTGCCAATTACGGCATGGGCGAGGGTGGTCCGGATCGCGCCGTGGCTGTCTATGGATTCGCCAAGGACGGCGCGCTGTCGGCGCCACTGGCCAGCGTCTCGCACAAGGGCACGGGCCCGAATCCGGCGCGGCAGGAACGCTCGCATGCCCACAGCGTCACCGAAACCATTGCCGGTGGCACGGCCATCGTCGCCGACCTTGGCATCGACCGTCTGGTGTCCTACCGAATCGAGCACGACGGCAATCTTGCCAAGCTCGCCGAGTCCGCCTTGCCGCAGGGCGCCGGCCCGCGCCATCTCGCACTGCACCCCAACGGGCGTTTCGTCTTCGTTATGAACGAACTGGATTCGACAATCGTGTCGATGTCATTGGACGAAGCCAACGGCAAGTTGTCGTTCATCGATGCCCAGCCGGCGGTGCCGGCCGAGGCGCGTGACAGCAATCATTGCGCCGATATCCAGATTTCGCCGGATGGCCGTTTTGTCTACGGCTCCAACCGCGGCCATGACAGCGTCGTCATCATGGCAGTCGACCAGCAGACCGGTTCGCTGAGCCTCGTCGGCTATGTCCCCTGCGGCGGTGCGACGCCGCGCAATCTGGCGTTGACGCCTTCAGGCGGCCATCTGTTCTCGGCCAACCAGAACGCCGACCGCATCTCGATTTTCGCCCGCGACGCCGACAGCGGCATGCTGACCGACACCGGGCGGGCCATCGAGATCGGCACGCCGATGTGCGTCAAGATCGTGTGCTGAACGACCGCAACCACATCCACATCGACGTCTCGGCCCAAACCGGCTGGATTTAGGCCTGTTGGATTGCCGAGAGCTTCCAGTTCGAGCCATTCTCACGCACGAATGTCCACAGCTCGGTCGTCTCTGTCGGATGATTATCGTCGCCCTCGACGACCTTGCCGCTGACCCGTTCCCGCGTCACGTCGCGAGACTCGTAGCGCAACGCAGCCGTGGCGTAGTCGCGGTCATCCTCGCGCCAGCTTTCCGCGATGTCGGCCTGCAGCAAAGTGATGTCCGTTACCTCGTTCCTGAGACCTTTCTGGGCATTGTCGGCCAACTCTTCGGACAGATAGGACACCATCTCGGGTGTCACCGCCCGGCGCAGGGCGGCATGATCTTCGCGCCCGAATGCTTCCTGGACATCGGTCAACAGCTGCTGGAATGCGTCGAGGTCGGTCTGGGCCAGCGTGATCTCCTCAGAGGCGGCGGCCGGAGAGCCTCCGCCCGACCCGCCGCCAAAGCCGGGGATTGTGAAGGAGCGCGCAGTGTCCGTCTGCGGCTCTGCCGTTGCGCGGTTTTCAAATCTCGACGCCTGGGCATTGCCGGCACCGGCGAGCGCCGGGGCAGGACCACGCGCCGATTGCGAGCGGAAGAAGCGGATGGCCAGCATGATCGCGCCACCGATGAGCAGGGCTTGAAGTAGGAAACCGAACATGCCGGCCAGGCCACCGAAGCCTTGGCCCACAAGCAGGCCGATCAGGCCGCCGAGCAGCAGGCCGCGCATCATTGTTCCACCGAAGCCGCTCATGAAGCCGGGCCTCTGCAGGCCGGCCTGCGGCTGCCGGGCCGCGTTGTTCACACCGGTGTTGGGCGTCATCGAACGCTCGACCGGAGCGGTCGGCGCTGGCGCGGTTCTGGTCGGCGGTGCCGATTGGAACGTACGCATGCCGCGACTGCCGAAACTGCCGCCGCGACGAGCCTCGGCATGATCCATCGCGACCATGGAGAATGCGAGGAACAGTCCTGCAAAGAGAGCTGCAAATCGGCTTGTGCGGGAAATCATCGGGATGGACCTTTTATCGATGCGGGTTTTGGAAGTTTTCAGCAGACGCCGGCCCGGGCCGGGCGTCATGCGGTCAATCGAACAACTCTTCGAAGAATGATTTCTTCCGCTTCGGATAGCGGTGGCCCTGCGAGCGGGAATAATCGTCATCGCGCCCTTGGCCATGTTGCGGTTGGGAGAAGGCTGCCGGCTGCGGCGCAGGCGCCGCTTCCCTGCCGGAACGCTCGATGATCTTGTCGAGTTCGCCTCGATCAAGCCAGACGCCGCGGCACTGCGGACAGTAATCGATCTCGATACCCTGGCGTTCGCTCATCACGAGCGCGACGCGGCAGGAGGGGCAAGTCATACCAAGGAGGGAAGATGTCATGTGGGGCTCCAAACCGAAAAAGATTGAGCCCGCTTGACCGAAAAGAATGGAAACGGGCCCGTTAAAGCGGTCCGACATCACAATCGCCAACAGCGAGAGTCAGAGGGGCCCGGCCCGCACGGGACAATTAGGAATGCAGAGCCGCGCCTTCAAGGGCGATCTTTCAGCAAAGGTGATTTGTTCGCCAACTCTGCTCAAACCGTCACCACAATCTCAGATCGTCACCACGATCTTGCCGAATTGCTCGTTCGACTCCAGGTAGCCGTGCGCCTCGACGATCTGGTCGAACGCGAAGGTCCGGTCGATAATCGGCTTTAGAGTCCCGGTTTCTAGTCCTTCAAGGATGAACGCCTTGGCGGCCTCCAGTTTGGCCGGGTTGCCGGTGATCTCATGGACAAGGTAACCGCGCAGCGTCAGCGTCTTGGCCAGCACCGCAGGCAGCGGGAACGGGGTCGGCTCGCGGCTCAGGCCACCACATTCGATGAGAATGCCGCCCTTTGACATCGCGGCCGTCAGTGGCTCGAAGATCGGACCACCGATTGCGTCCAACACCACACGCACACCTTGCGATCCGGTGATTTCATTCAGCCGTGTGGTGATATCTTCCTCAGCCAGGACCACGACATGCGCCGCACCGGCGTCGAGGAGAGCCTGCCTCTTGGCCAATGTTCGCGTCAGCGCGATCGCTGTCGCGCCGATCCTGTTGGCGATCTGGGTCGCGGCAAGCCCGACACTGCTCGACGCCGCGGTGATGACTACGTGGTCTCCGCTGTGCAGCCTGGCGATATCGATCAGCGCGCCATAGGCGGTGAGATACTGCATCCAGACCGCCGCTGCCGTCTGCCAGTCGAGCGATGGCGGGTGCTTGACGACGAGACTGGCGGGATAGGTGGTCAACTCGCCATAGGCCGGCCAGCGGATCATCGATTGCGGCGGGATGACACTGACCGCGTCCCCCGACGCGAAGTCGTTCACGCCTTCGCCCACGGCCTCGATAATACCCGCCGCTTCGAGGCCAAGCCCGGAAGGCAGCGTCGGCATCTCGATATAGGCACCCGCGCGCAGCAGCGCCTCGGCGCGATTGAGGCCGAGCGCCTTGACGCGGATTTGGACTTCGTCCGGACCCGGTCGGGGCAATTCGACATCCTCGATGCGCAGAACCTCGGGACCACCATGCTGGTGAAAGCGAACCACACGTACCATTCGGGAGACTCCAAATTATCTGAACCGAATGAGCTATGCAGCCGAGCTTGCCGAGGATAAATGGCTGTAAAGGGGAACAGTAGAAACCAGGAGTTTCGAATATGGATCGGCTTGAGAGCATGGCCGTGTTCGTCAAGGCGGTCGACCTCGGTTCGTT
Source organism: Mesorhizobium sp. M0496 (assembly GCF_040321205.1). Taxonomy (NCBI): domain Bacteria; kingdom Pseudomonadati; phylum Pseudomonadota; class Alphaproteobacteria; order Hyphomicrobiales; family Phyllobacteriaceae; genus Mesorhizobium; species Mesorhizobium sp. M0496. The sequence goes on from NZ_JAMYRC010000012.1 coordinate 119,669, forward strand.
CGCGGCCGCGTCGGTCGCACTCGACCTGTCCGGACCGATGGTTGGGAAACATGTCCGGTTTCTCGAGGAACGGCTGGGCGTGCGCCTGCTCAACCGGACCACGCGCCGGCAGAGCCTGACCGACTTCGGGCGCGCCTACTATGAACGCTGCCGGGTGGTACTGGCCGAGGCCGACGCCGCTGATGCGCTCGCCGCCGCCCAGTTTTCGGAGCCACGTGGAAAACTGCGTGTCACTATGCCGGCGCATTTCGGCCGCCACTGCGTGACGCCCGTGCTGCTAGGGTTGGCGCGGCAATATCCGATGCTGGAACTCGACCTGTCGCTCGGCGACCGCTTCGCCGATCTTGCCGAGGATGGCTACGACCTTGCCATCCGAACTGGTACCCTTGACGACAAGGCTGGCGTGATCGCGCGCCGCGTCGCGCGCCAGGGCATGGTCGTCTGCGCAGCGCCGTCTTATCTCCAATGCCACGGCGAACCGCGGCACATCGACGATCTCGCCGACCATCAGGCGATTGTCTACCGTCGGCTTGGCCAGATCGTTCAGCCGTGGCTGTTTGCGGGCGAGAGGCAACCCACGCAAGAGATCATGCCAACAGGCCGGCTGCGGCTCGACGATCTCGATGCCATCGCCGACGCGGCTGTCGAGGGCATGGGCCTCGCCTGGCTGCCCTCCTGGCTGGTCCGCGAGCGCATTCAGGCCGGCGCGCTGATTGCGCTGCTGCCGGACCAGCCGCGATATCTCTACGACTGCCACGCCCTTTGGCTGCAGACGCCGCATCTGCCGCTGAAGGTGCGGCTTGCCGTCGATGCGCTGGCGGCCGCCTTGCCGAAAATGATGGCGTGATCGCCATCGCTGCCACTCTCAGTTGAGGTCGCGCGGATACTCCTTGACCCCGGCGCGGTCGACGACAGTTCGTCGCCGTCACCACCCGTCGACAACAAGGACACAATTCGGGTTTCTTCTGCAAAGCCGGTAAAAGAGTGCACGCATCGGGCCTTTGAGGCATCGTGTTCCAGTGCCATATGAAAGTGGCTGACTGAATGAGCGCATTGCGGGAGGGACGGTTTATGACCAAAGGTTCGGATCTGTTCGTCGCGGCCCTCGAGAACGAAGGGGTCGAACGGATTTTCGGCATTCCGGGCGAAGAAAATCTCGATATCGTCGAATCCATCCGCCGCTCCTCGATCCAGCTGATCCTGACCCGCCACGAGCAGGCGGCCGCTTTCATGGCCGCCACCTATGGCAGACTCACCGGCAAGCCAGGTGTGTGCATCACCACGCTTGGCCCGGGCGCGCTCAATCTTTCGACCGGTTCGGCCTATGCGCTGCTCGGCGCGATGCCGATGATCATGATCACCGGCCAGAAGGGCATCCTGTCATCCCGGCAGGCGCGCTTTCAGATCGTCGACATAGTCGCGGCGATGAAGCCGCTGACCAAGCTGTCGCGCCAGATCGTCTCGCCGAAGATGATCCCGTCGCTGGTGCGCGAAGCCTTTCGCGTTGCCCAGGAAGAGCGTCCAGGCCCAGTGCATCTGGAACTGCCGGAAGACATTGCTGCGGCAGAGTGCGAGCCGATCGCACTGGTGCCGACGCACCCGGTCGAACTGCCGCTGGCCAGCCCGGGCGCGCTTGATCGCGCCGCCCGTATGATCATGGAAGCCAAGCGTCCGCTGTTGATGTTCGGCGCGGCGGCGTCGCGGCCGCGCTTGACCTCCGATCTCGCGCAGTTCGTGCTGCGCACGCAAATTCCCTATTTCACCACGCAGATGGGCAAGGGCACCGTGCCCGGCGGCACCGAGCTCTATATGGGAACAGCAGCCCTTTCGGAACGCGACTATGTGCACGAGGCCATCGAACAGGCCGATCTGATCATCACCATCGGTCACGACACGGTCGAGAAGCCGCCCTTCATCATGGGGGCGAAGGGGCCGAAGGTGATTCATGTCGGCTATCAAACGGCCGATGTCGAGCAGGTCTATTTCCCACAGGCAGAAATCGTCGGCGACCTCGGGCCTTCGCTGGCGCTGCTGGCCGACCGCATCGAAGGCAACATCCCCAATGCGCAGGCCCTGCTGCCGCTGCGGGAAGGCGTTTTGAGCCGGATCGCAGCGCGCGCCACCGAAGACCGCTTCACACCGCAGCGCATCGTGCATGACGTGCGCGCCGTGATGCCGGCGGACGGTATCCTCTCCCTCGACAATGGCATGTACAAGATCTGGTTCGCGCGCAACTACCGGACGCGCATGGCAAACACGCTGCTGCTCGACAATGCGCTGGCCACAATGGGCGCGGGCTTGCCGTCGGCAATGATGGCGGCACTGCTCTATCCACAGCGCCGTATCATGGCCATCTGCGGCGACGGCGGCTTCATGATGAACAGCCAGGAAATGGAGACCGCCGTCAGGCTCAGGCTCAACCTCGTCGTCCTGCTGCTCGAGGATCACGCCTACGGCATGATCCGCTGGAAACAGGCGGTCGACGAGTTTCCGGATTTTGGCATGACCTTCGGCAATCCCGACTTCGTGAGATACGCCGAGGCCTATGGCGCCAAGGGGACCAGGGTTGGCGCGATCGCCGAATTGCGGCCAACGCTGGAACAGGCCTTCGCCGGCGGCGGCGTGCATCTCGTCGTCGTGCCCATCGACTATTCCGAAAACATAAGGGTGCTTGTCGACGAGTTGCGCGAGCGGCTGCCAGCGACCCAGGTACCCTGACGGCAGCGGCAACGCCGCGGTCAGGATTGCCTGGATGTAATAGACCTATCCAGATCGGCCGCGGCCGGATGGCTGCGCGGCAACGACAAGATCCGATGTGCCGCGCAGCCGAAGTTCCTAGACCTTGCAGTAAGGCGTCACCGGCGCGATGGTGCCGAAATCCCTAGCGATCTCGTAGCCGATGCCGTCGGCCGCCGCCTTGCCGACATAGGAATGGCAGAGTGTGTGGTTGTTGGTGGCGTCGACGCGGATCTTGCCTTGCGGCGCGTCGAATTCGATCGCCGGCAGCGCCGCCAGCACATCGTCGTCCTTCAGCGACCCCGCCTTCTCGGCGGCCAGAGCGTAGAGATGCAGGCCGTTGTAGCCGGCCTCACCGATGCCGTTGACCATCTTCTCCTGGCCGAACTTTTCGCGGAAGCTGGAGATGAACTTCTTGTTGACCGGGTTGTCGAGCGCCATCCAGTAGGGCTGCGGCGCGTAGGTGCCGGCAGCGACGCCCGGCGGCAGCGCGTCCTTGTTGAAGACCTCGTCGAGCGGCGCGATCAGCGGCTGCTTGATGTCGAAGCTGCGATACTGCTTGAGCTGGGTGACGGCGTCGTTGCCGACCACCATCGACCAGACGACATCGGGCTTCAGCGACTTGATCTTCTGGAACGCCGGGCCGAAATCCGTGGTGCCGAACGGATAGTAGTCGGCGCCGATAATCTTGCCGCCGGCCTTCTCATAGGCCGCCGTGATCGCCTCGGTCATCTTCTGCGGCCAGGCATAGTCGGAGGCCATGACATAGATCGTCTTGCCGAGGTTCTCGGCCACCCATGGCATCATCGGGTCGACCTGCTGCATCGGGATCGGGCCGGTGGCGACGAAGTAGCGGTTGCACTCGCCGCCTTCGAAATTGGTCGGATAGAAGAACAGCTTCTTGGCCTTCGAGGTCACGGATAGCGTCGCAGAGCGCTCGGGCGAAATGATCGTGCCCATGATCACGTCGACCTTGTCTTCGTTGATGAGCTTGCGCGCCTTGTCGATGGAGCCCTTGGTCGTGGTCTGGTTGTCTTCGATGATCAGCTCCACCTGGCGGCCGCCAATGCCGTTGGCGGCGTTGAGTTCGGCGGCGGCAAGCTTGTAGCAATTGAGCAGCGTCTCGCCGAGGATCGCCTGCAGCCCGGTGATCGGGATCGACAGGCCGACCTTGACGGTGTCGGCGGCGCGCAGGATCGATGGCGCGCCGACCATGGCGAAGGCAGCGGCAGCGCCGCCGGATTTCAAAACAGTTCGTCTGCTTATCATTGTTGTGTTCCCTTCCAGTCCAGGCGCGCCCCATGCACGCCCTACAAAGCCAACAGGTCCGAGGCGCGCTTCAGGCGTGCCTTACAAAGCCAACAAATCCTTGAGCAGGGTCTCGTCGGCGAACGCCTCCGGCGCGCCTTCATGGACGATCCTGCCCTTCTCCATCACCAGGCAGCGATCCGCCGCCTTGAGAACGAGATCGAGATTCTGCTCGACAAGAACGATCGCGATGCCGCGCTCGCGGGCAATGCGCGGCACCAGCTCGGCGATCGACTGCACGATGTTCGGTTGGATACCTTCCGAGGGCTCGTCGAGCAGCAGCGCCGACGGCAGGCCGCATAGCGCGCGGCCGATCGCCAGCATCTGCTGCTGGCCACCCGAGAGTGTGCCCGCGATCTGCGCTTCGCGTTCGCGCAGGATCGGAAAATAGCCGAAAATATCGGCCGGAATGCCGCCGTCGCCACGGTCCCTGGCGGCGCGGGTGCCGACCTCCAGGTTTTGCCGCACTGTCAGTTGGTTGAAGATCCCGCGCCCCTGCGGCACATGCGCGATGCCCGCCCGCGCGCGGCGGAAGGCCGGCGCGTTGGTGAGATCCTTGTCACCGAGAACCACCGCGCCGCCGCTCGCCCGCAAGCCGCCGGCGATGACGCGCAGCAGCGTCGTCTTGCCGGCGCCGTTGCGGCCAAGCAGACCGACGACTTCGCCGGGCGCGACGCTGAGGTCGATGCCGTTCAGCACCGGGAGCAGGCCGTAGCCGGCCGACACGGCAAGTGTCCGCAGCATGGTCAGCGCCTCCCCAGATAGACATCGCGGACCACCTCGTCGGTCTCGATGTCATGGAAAGGACCGCTGCGCAGCCGGCGTCCCTGATGCAGCACCAGCGTTTCGCAATTCAACGCCCGCACGAAGCGGATGTCGTGCTCGACCGCGACGATCGAGAACTCGCCCTTGAGCCGTAGCAGCATCTCGGCGGTTGCCAGCGTCTCCTGCGGTGTCATGCCGGCGGTCGGCTCGTCGAGCAGCAGCAGCCTCGGCTCAATTGCCAGCGCCATGCCGATCTCCAGCCATTGCTTCTGGCCGTGTGCGAGTTGACCGGCAAGCGTCGAGGTACGGTTGCCGAGCGCGACCAACTCCAAGAGTTCGCCAACCGGGCGCGCAGGCGAGGGTGCGCCCCACCGAGCGACCTTCAAATTGTCTTCCACCGAGAGGCTTGGGAAGACTGAGGGGATCTGGAACTTGCGGGCGATGCCGAGCCGGGCGATGCGATGCAGTGGCAAGCCGGCTATGTCGTGGCCGAGGAAGCGCACGCTGCCGCTGGTTGGGCGAAGCGTGCCGGTCAGCACGTTGAGGAAGGTGCTCTTGCCGGCGCCGTTCGGTCCGATGATGCAGCAGAGCTCCTTGTCGCGCACGGTGAGGTTCAGTGCCTCGAGCGCCTGCAGCCCGCCGAAGCGGATGCCGACATTTTCAGCCTGGAGCAGGATGTCGCTCATTGTGCCCGCCTCCGCCCTTTGAACAGGCTCTTCAGCCGCGCGTAGATCGACAGGATGCCGTCCGGCAGGACGAAGACGATGATGACGAAGACGCAGCCGAGCAGCAGCGGCCAAAGGCTCGGGTTGAAGCTGCTGATGGTCTGCTGCGCCCGCTGGATGAAGATGGCGCCGAGCACCGGCCCAAGCAGCGTGCCGCGCCCGCCGACCGCCACCCAGACGATGACTTCCGTCGACAGAAGCAACCCGGCCAGATCGGGCGCCACCAGCCCGGCCATGCAGACATAGAGCGCGCCGGCAAGCCCGGCGATCGCCGCCGACAGAACAAAGGTCACGAGCAGCCGCAACGGCGCGTTATGGCCAAGCGCCGCCGCCCGGACTTCATTGTCCTGAATGGCGGTCAGCACCGTGCCCCAGCGCCCACGACTGATCGACCACAGCGCCAGCACGGCCACCGCCACGACGGCCGAGACGAAGATGTAGGAGGGCAGATCCTGGCTGAGATCGACATGCAGCCCGCCAACATCGAACTCGATCGGCGGGATGCCGATCAGGCCGCTGTCGCCGCCCGTGACCGAGCTCCAGGAAACAGCGGCCTGCTGGCAGATGACACCCATGGCCAGCGTGACGATGGTGAAGTAGCTGCCGCGGATGCCGCCGAAGAACAGAAAGTAGCCGATGATGGCGGCGACGAAGGCAGCACCGGCCACCGCGCCCATGATACCGAGCAAGCTTGCGAAGGGGATGGCATCGTTGAGCGTGACCAGCGCCATGGTGTAGCCGCCAATGCCGAAAAAGGCGGCGTGGCCGAAACACAGGATTCCGGTGCGACCCCAGAAGAAGTCGAGACTTGCCGCGAACAGGCCGAAGATCAGCGCGTCGCGGATCACCGTCAGCTGATAACCGCCGGCGAAGAGGGGATAGACGACCGCGAGCGCCACGCAGACGGCGAAGATCAGCAGCCAGTTGCGGTCACGGGCGATCATCGCGATGCCCCGTTGAACAGGCCGTTGGGCCGCAGCCTGACGGCGACGATGGCTGCCAGCAGCACGATCGCCTGCGCCAGCGATGGCGAGATCTGGTAGTTGAGGACGCTGGTCAGCCCGCCGACGAAAACGCTGCCGGCGACAAGGCCGCCGATCGAGCCGACACCGCCAACGATGACGACGAAGAAGGCGTTGGCGAGATAGTTGACCCCCATCTGCGGCAGCACGATCGCCAGCGGCGCGACCAGTCCGCCGGCGAGCCCGGCGATGGCCGCGCCGAAGGTGAAGGCGATGGCGTAGGTGCGCCGCGTGTTGATGCCGACGCCCTCGGCCATCTCGCGGTTCTGGATGACGGTGCGGATGTCGAGACCGAAGGACGTCCGGCTGATCAGCAGGACGACGCCGAGCAGGATCAGCATGGCGATGCCGATCAGGATCAGCCGGTAGGCTGGATAGACGGTGAAGAAGAGATCGAGCGTGCCCTCGATCGGCGGCGCCACCGGCTTGGCGCCGAGCCCGAAGGTCAGTTCCAGCCCTTGCTGCAGGATCAGGCTGACGCCCCAGGTGGCGAGCACGGTCGAGACCGGCCTTGAGTAGAGATGGCGGATGATGGCGAATTCGAGGATGCAGCCGACCATCGCGCCGGCAATGGGCGCTGCGGCCAGGCCCAGCCAGAACGAGCCGCCCATGCTCTGGACGAAATAGACCGCGAAGGCGCCGACGGTGACGAACTCGCCATGTGCAAGATTGGTGACGTTCATCAGGCCGAAGCTGATCGCTAGCCCAAGCCCGACCAGCATCAGAATGCTGATCAGCGTCAGCGCATTGAGAAGCGTGGCGAAGACAAAATCCATCGCGTCAGGCCGCACTGTCTAGGCGTTGGCGCAGACTGGCGAGCAGGCCCTCTGCGGCATCGATCACCGCGGCCTGATGCGGCTGCAGATCCTGCCCGGCCCATTCGTCGATATGCTCCGAGAGCGGGTCGACCACCTCGGTGCGGTGATTGGCCAGGGTCTCGATGACGGCGTGGCCGCAGAACGGCACATAGCCCTCGGAGTAGCCGCCCTCATGGGTCATGATCAGGCGTCCTTGCGAGGTCTCGGCGGCCAGCGCCACCATGCGCGCGGCCAGGCGCCGGAAGCATTCGCTGTTGAGCATCATGCGGCCGAGCGGGTCGAAGCCCGAGGCGTCGAAGCCGGAAGCGACGATGACGAGGTCCGGTTTGAAGGCGCGCAGCGCCGGGGCGATGACGCGGTCGAAGGTCGCTTCATAGGCGCCGGTCCCGCTACCGGCCGGCAGCGGGACGTTGATGTTGTAGCCCTCGCCGGCGCCCTTGCCGTTGTCGGCCAGCGCGCCGCGCCCGGTCGGGTAGAGATTGTCCTGATGCACGGAAATGGTCAGCACCGAGGGGTCGGAATAGAACACCGTCTCGGTGCCGTTGCCGTGATGTACATCCCAGTCGACCACGGCGGCGCGGCCGAGCAGGCCTTCATGCTGCAGCCGGCGGACAGCGACACCGATGTTGGAGAACAGGCAGTTGCCCATCGCCTGGTCGGGTTCGGCATGATGTCCTGGCGGCCGTGCCAGCGCGTAAGCATTGTCGACGCGGCCGGTCAGTACGGCGCGCATCGCGGCATAGGTGGTGCCGGCCGACAGCAGAGCGATGTCAAAACTGTTGAGGCCGATTGGCGCCTGCGGACCGGCGAAACCGGAGCCACGTTCGCTGAGCATCCGGATATCGTCGACGTGGCGTTGCGTATGCACGCGCAGCAGGTCTTCGACCGAAACCGGCTCGGGGATGATCGGCACCAGATGGCGCGACAGGCCACTGACCTGGATGAGGTTGTTGAGCCGACGCTTCGAGCCGGGCGATTCCAGATGGCGGCCCGGTTCCACGAAGCGGCCGGGAGGCATCATGTCGGCGCTCGAGCCGGTATCATGCCACATCAGCTGTTCGTGAAAAACGTAGCCTGTCGCCATGCGCAGCGTTCCCCTAAAAACCAGGTGACGCTTAGCAGGCTTGTATCGGCTCCGCCCGCCCCGAAAGGAGGGCTGCGCCTATTATCTATGCCCTCCTTTCGGAGGGGTAGGGGCGTCGGCGGACCCTTGCGCGGCGCGCACGGCCTGGACCCGGTTGGTCACCGCCAGCTTGCCGAAAATGTTCTTCAAATGCCACTTCACCGTGGTTTCGCTCACCGACAGCGCAAAGGCGATATCGCGATTGGACATGCCCTCGGTGAGATAGCGCAGCAGCTCGGTCTCGCGCTGGGTGAGATGTTCCTTCTCGGCGGCTGGCGCGGCCAGCTTGCGCGTCGCCACAGGCATCGTCTGCGCGGCATCGATGATGCGCGTCGCATAGGCTGACAGCGCGGGATCTGTCTTTGCCTGAGCCGCACGCAGGCGCATCAACCCTTCGACGACAGGCCTTCCCTCGTCGACGAAGGAGCGGATGAAGCCTGACGGCTGGGCAAGGCGCAGCGCTTCGAGCAGATGCCGGTCGGCCTCGCGTTGGTCGTGTGCCGCGCTGGCCGTCTTGGCGCGCAGGATCAGCGCTAGGATGTAGCGACGCATGCGCCCGTTGTCTTTCGTGCGCTTCAGAAGTGCGTCGAAGACCTTGGCCGCATCGGCATAGGATTTCTCGGCCGTCAGCAGGCGGCCTTCGGCGAAGAACTCGAACTCGTTGGCGGTAGTCATGACCATCGACGCCTCGGTCTCTTCGCCGCGATGCTCGGCCAGCAGCGCGCGCGCCTCGGCATTGCGGTTCTGGTCGAGCAGCGCGCGTATGCGGTCATGCAGGATCATCGATGCCAGGCGGCGATACACCGTGCCGCGCACGCGTTGATAGACCCGCTCCAGCATATCGAGTGCGGCTTCGGTGCGGCCGGTGAGCTGCAGCACGCGGGCATAGGTCGGCACACTGGCCAAGGGATAGACGATGACCGCCGCACCCTCGATCAGCGGGCCGAGGTTCTCGACCAGGGCCAGCGCTTCGCCGGACGCATTGGTTTCGTAGGCAAGCTCGGCAAGCAGTGTTCCGGCCAGGGCCTCGGCATAGGAATTAGCACCGATCCGCGCCCTGGCCTCGATGATCGCGTTGCGAAGCAGCCGCTCGGCGGCAGGCAGGCGGCCCGCCGAACGTTCGACGACGGCCATGTAGCAATTGGCGATGGTGACGCCGAGCAGGCTGCCGCTTCGCTCGTGCGCCCGTCGCGCCGCATCGATTGCCGCGCGCGCACCGTCGAGGTCGCCGAGCGCATAGAGGTTGTAGCCGATGACATTGGCGGTCGCGCCCTCCATGAACCAGGCATCGGGCGCGATGACGCGCAAGGCGGCAAGTGCGGTGTCACGCGCCTGATCGAACTGCTCCAGCGTGCTGTGGACGGCAGCGGCGATGACCACGAGCTCGGCCTCGATCGTTGTGCCGGTCACGGTGCCTGGGTCATTGCTGTCAGCCGGTCCGGTCTCGACCAGCTTGCGCGCATTGTTCAGCGTCTGCTGGGCAATCTCGGGTTGGCTGCTGTGCACTGCCAGCCACAGCACGACCAGCTGCAGCCGGATGCGCTGATCGATCAGTTGCTTCGGCAGCAGTGCCAGCAACTGGCGCACATAAAGAAGCTGGCACTGGGCGATGAGGTCGAGCGCGTTGTTTTCGACGAACACCGCCGCGCGGGCCTGGTCGCCGGCGGCCAGCGCGTGCCCGATCGCCTCGGTCAGCATCTTGCGTTCGCCGAACCATTCGGCGGCCGCCAGATGCAGCGGTGCGATCATCTCGGGCTCGCGCCGTTCCATTTCGCGGCTGAGGAAGTCGCGGAACAGGTGATGATAGCGGAACCAACGCCGCTCTTCGTCGAGTGGCACAAGAAAAAGGTTGCGCGTTTCGATCTCGGTGATCGCAGTCTCGGCGTCGGCCGCCCGCATCACCGCCCGGCAGGCTTCGGCGCTGAAGCGTTCGAAGATTGAGCTGTAGAGCAGGAACTTCGCGATCGCCGGTGGCAATTCCAGGAACACTTCCCCCATCAGGAAGTCGGCGACGTTGCGGTTGGCGCCGGTAAAATTGCCGATGACGGTTTCGGGTGCATGCGCGGCACTTAGCGATAGCGAGGCCAACTGCAGGCCGGCGGCCCATCCTTCAGTGCGCGAGCACAAGGTTTCCACCGTGCCGCTGCTGACGCTGAGGCCCAGCTTCTCGTTGAAGAACGCCTCGGCTTCGGAGGAGGCGAAACGCAGATCGTCGGGGCCGATTTCGAAGACGTCGCCTAGCACCCTGAGCTTGCCGAGCTGCAGGTCGGGCAGGCTGCGCGAGCCGATGACGAAGGCGACATTCGCCGGCGCCTGCCGGGTCAGGCGCTCCATGAACCGCTTCACCGCCGGCGCCTCGATGGCGTGGTAGTCGTCGAAGAACAAGGTGATGTCGGCCTCGCGCGCCGCAAGACCCGCCACCAGTGCTGCGAGCACGACATCGAGCTGCGGGATCGGGCTCGACTGGAAGGCAAGATCGAGCTCCGCCGGGCTTTGCACCAGCTGGCGCACCGCTCCCACCAGATGCGACAGGAAGGCGCCCTCGTCATTGTCTGTCGTCTCGCAGGACAGCCATGCGGTCAGCCGGCCGTGGCGCGCGACTTCCGCAGCCCATTGCGCCATCGTCGTCGACTTGCCGAAACCGGCCGGCGCGGCAAACAGCACAATGCGCGTGTCGATGTGGCGTTCCAGCGTCGACAGGATGGTCTCACGGCGGACCCATCGGCGATGGTGCTGCGATGCTTGGCTGACGGATTGCGGAGCTGTTCTCATCTAGGTCCGCGCAACCTGTCGGTTCTCCGGCGTGAGCGAGCCTCCCTTGCCATTGCTGCAGCCGTTCCAATCCGCTTCGATCAGCGGAATCTGCGGTGCGGCATCGCGCGGCAAGGTTCCTTTTATCCTGGGATCGTCGATAATCTCGAATCCGGTCGCGAAGGGCACGAACCCGCAGGCACTGTAGAAACCTATGACGCTGTGATGGTCGAAGCTGCTTGTATGCAGCCAGATGCGGCTCGGATTTAGACACCATGCGAGATCGAGGGCACCGGCCATCAACCGCTTGCCGAACCCTCGGCCAGTCAGGGACGGGAACAGGCCGAAATAGGTGATCTCGATCTCGTTGCTGTCGGCGACGAAGAATTCGACCATGCCCAGATGGGTGCCGGTCTCGTCATGGCCGTAGTAGAGATGCTGGCGCGGGTCGGCAAAATGTTCCGCGATCTCGGCATCGGACATTTCGGAAACGCGGTCCCACAGCCAGGGCGCACCGATCTCGAGGAAGACCGCCCGATACGAAGCGCAGTCGGGCATGGTGATCCGGGTCATCGCCAGAGGTTGCGCGAGATCGGGCTGCGGAGCGCGCGCCTCCATCCACGTCACGGCATTGGCGAGCTTGCCGGCCGGCAGGCGCCGGTAGCCAGTGGCGAGATCGGTGATTTCGGCCGGCATCGTGTCTTCGGTGATCAACGCATTCCTCGTCATGTCTGTCCAGACAGCAGTATCGGCTTGCCGCGTCCGATGCCAACTCCCCTGCGGCGTGGCGGCATCGAACGGCAAGCTCTGGCCCGAAGTTTCGGCGCGTATGCCTCTTCACAGGAATGGCATATGAGATATGATACACCATCCAGATGAAAGTGAAATATGATGCCTGAGCGGATTGCGGACGAGGCCATTCTCAGCGCGGTCGATGACGGCTTCGCGCGACAGGTCGCGTTTCTGCACGATCTCGTGCGCTTTCCCTCGCAGCGCGGCGAGGAACATGCCGCACAGTCGTTCATGGCCGCCGCCTACGAGGCCGACGGCTATACGGTCGACATGTGGCGCGTCGATGTCGATGTGATCCGCGACCTGCCCGGTTTTTCACCCGTGGCCGTCTCCTATGATGATGCCTTCAATGTGGTTGCCACGCACACGCCGAGAAACGCGACTGGCCGCTCGCTGATCCTCAACGGCCATATCGATGTCGTGCCGACAGGGCCGCTCGATCGCTGGGTGCGCGATCCCTACGATCCGGCGATCGAGGATGGCTGGATGCATGGCCGCGGCGCCGGCGACATGAAGGCCGGTCTGTCGGCCTGCCTCTATGCGCTGGCCGCATTGCACAGCCTTGGCTATCAGCCGGCAGCGAACGTTTACCTGCAGTCGGTGGTCGAAGAAGAGTGCACCGGCAATGGCGCGCTCGCCTGCCTGCAGCGCGGCTACAGTGCCGACGCCGCTTTCATTCCCGAACCGCTGGAGCCGCGACTGATGCGGGCGCAGGTGGGGCCGATCTGGTTCCGGGTCGAGGTCGACGGCGATCCGCAGCACGCGTCAGGGGCTTTCTCGGCCGGCGCCAATGCCATCGAAAAAGCCTTCGTCATCATCCAGGCGCTGAAGCAACTCGAAATCGTCTGGAACGCCCGCAAGGTCGACGACAAGCATTTTCACGACCATCCCCATCCGATCCGCTTCAACCTCGGCAAGATCGAAGGCGGCGAATGGACATCGAGCGTTCCGGCGCGCTGCGTCTTTGAGATGCGTGTCGCTACCTATCCCGGCCAGAAGCTTGAGGACGCCAGGGCCGAGCTTGAGGCCTGCATCGCCGACGCGGCGCGTGCCGATCCATTCCTGGCCAACTGCCCGCCGAGCCTCACCTACAATGGCTTCATGGCCGAGGGCTATGTGCTGGAGGGCGCCGACGAGATGGAAGCCGTGCTGCGCCGCAGCCACACCGCCGTCTGGGGCGAGCCGCTGACGGAACACGTCACCTCGGCCACCACCGATGCACGGTTCTTCGGCCTCTATGCCGACACGCCGGCGATCGTCTACGGCCCGATCTGCCGCATGCCGCATGGCTATGATGAGGCCGTCGATCTCGACTCGGTGCGCAAGGTCACCCAGACGATCGCGCTGTTCATCGCCGACTGGTGCGGGCTCGAACCCATCGATCCCAAGGTAAGGCCATGACCGCAGCCGCGCCCGATGCTTTCGGTGAAACGCTCGCCGAGGACGCACCTGACGTTTCGACGGCCGACGCGCTTGCCATCCTGCGCCAGCACTATGGGCTCACCGGTACCGCGCGTCCGCTGCCTGGTGAACGCGACCATAACTTCCACATCCAGACGGACGGCGAGGGCGAGTTCGTCCTGAAGATCTCCCATCCGGCGGAAGAGGCCGGCTTCACCGATTTCCAGAACAAGGCGCTCGACCACATCGTTGCGGTCGACCCCACCTTACCGGTTCCCTCGGTGCGCAAAAGCCTTGAAGGCGAAGCGCAGTTCGCGATCAGCGTCGGTGGATCGGCGCCGCGCATCATCCGGCTGGTCACCTATCTGCCCGGCCAGTTGCTGTCGCGCTCGCCGACTTCTGAGGCGCAGGACCGCAATCTCGGCATCTTTCTCGCCCGCCTCGGCCGGGCGTTGCGCGGCTTCTTCCATCCGGCCGCCGGCAGCGATCTATTGTGGGACATCCGCAAGGTCACCAAGACGCGCCCGATGATGGCGCATATCACCGATCATGGCCGGCGGGCGATGGTCGAGCGCGCGATCGACGCCTTCGAGGAGCATGCGGCGCCGGTCATCCCGACCTTGCGCGCGCAGATCGTCCACAACGACATGAACTCCTACAATGTGGTGATGGATGCTTCGCGGCCGGAGGTCGTCAGCGGCATTCTCGATTTCGGCGACATGATCCATTCGCCGCTGATCTGCGACCTCGCCATCGGCGCCGTCTACCGCTGGCCGGCGGAGGGCCATCCGCTGGCGCCGGCCGCGCGCTTCGTCGCCGGCTATCAATCGGTGCAGTCGCTCGAGGCCGAAGAGATCGGCATCCTTTTCGATCTGATCCGTGCCCGGCTTGCGCTCATCGTCAACATCGCCAGCTGGCAGGCGGAGCGCTTCCCGGCCAAGCGCGACTACGTGCTCCGCCTCGCCACCGAAGTCTGGGCCTCGCTCGGAAAGCTGGACGGCCTGTCGTCCACCGATGCCCACCGCTATTTCCTCGACCATTCCAATCCGGAGTAGATGCTCGTGTCCCAGTCCTCGCTATACCCTTCAAATGCCGACGCGGCTGCATCGGAGCGCGCGCTGCTCGAGCGCCGCGCCAGGCTGCTCGGACCGACCTACCGCGCCTTCTACCGCAACCCCATCCATCTGGTGCGCGGCAGCGGTGTGTGGCTCTACGATGCAAAGGGCCGCAAATTCCTCGATGCCTACAACAATGTCGCCTCGGTCGGCCACTGCCATCCGCGCGTCGTTGAGGCGCTGTCAGGCCAGGCCGCCACGCTCAACACGCACACACGTTATCTCAGCGAGATCATCCTCGACTACGCGGAAAAACTCCTCGGCACCGTTCCAGCCCATCTCGGCCATGCCATGTTCACCTGCACCGGCAGCGAGGCCAACGACCTCGCCATCCGCATCGCCCAGCATTCCAGCGGCGACACCGGCGTGATCATCACCGACTTCGCCTATCACGGCGCGACGATCGCGACGGCGCAGCTGTCGCCAGCGGCGGTCGGGGCAAAGGGCATGCCCGCGCAACACCGCACTGTGGCAGCGCCGGACACATTCCGCGACCATGGTCGGGCCGCGCGTGATTTCGCGAAAAACGTCGCCGCCGCCATCGAGGACATGCGCGCAAAAAATATCCGTCCGGCGGCACTGCTTCTCGACTCGGCCTTTTCCAGCGACGGCATCTTCTTTCCCGATGCGAAGGTGATGCGCGAAGCTGCGGATCACGTCAAAAAGGCCGGCGGCATCGTCATTGCCGATGAGGTCCAGTCCGGCTTCGGTCGACTTGGCCAAGGCATGTGGGGTTTTGCCAATTACGGCATCGAGCCCGACATCGTCACCATGGGCAAGCCGATCGGCGATGGGCACCCGATGGGCGCTGTGCTCGTACGGCCGCAGCTTGTCGCCTCGTTCGGCTCGAACACCGGCTACTTCAACACCTTCGGTGGCAATCCGGTCGCGGCCGCCGTCGGCCTAGCCGTGCTGGAGGTCATCGAAGGCGAGGGGCTGATCAAGAATGCGCGCGATGTTGGCGCCTACACGGCTGACCTGCTGCGCGCCCTGCAAGGCCGGCATGGCGCGGTCGCCGACGTCAGGCACAACGGCCTTTATTTCGGCGTCGAGCTGACGGCGGAGGGCGGCGAGGCTATGGCCGCCACCAAGACATCAGCGGTCGTTGAAGCGATGCGCGAGGATGGCGTGCTGATCTCGTCGTGCGGTCCGCGCGGCAATGTGCTGAAGATCAGGCCGCCACTGCCGTTTGCCAGGGACAATGCGGAGCAACTGGCCGAGACGCTCGATCGCGCTCTGTCGAACTGGTGAGCGAAGCGGAACGCGCATGCTGAAGCTCGAACATCAAACCCTGAATGACCGCGCCTATGGCGCCCTCAAGCAGGAGCTGATTTCCGGTGGTTTCAGCCCGGGCCAGACATTGGTCATCCGCAAACTCGCCGAGACGTTCGGCATATCGACGACACCGATCCGCGAGGCGCTGCAGAGACTTGTCGCTGAACGGCTGCTCGAGATGCAGAACAACCGCTCGGTCATCGTGCCGTTACTGTCCGCCCCTGCCTTCGAGGAACTGACTCGCATCCGCATCGCCGTCGAGGGGCTGGCGGGCGAGATGGCCGCGACCAGGATGAGCGAAAGCGGGCTGGCTGACATCCAGGCGACCCTCGCCGGCATGCAGCGTGCCATCGAGGCCGGCGACGCCAGGGCCTATCTCTCGTTGAACGAGGCCTTCCATTTCGCCATCTACCAGCACGCCGGCGCGCCGATCCTTTTGAACATGATCCGCGATCTCTGGGGTCGGGTCGGGCCCTATCTCAAGCTGCTGATGCAGGCCGATCGCTACATCCCGCAGTCGAATGACGCGCATCGCAAGATCGTCGCCGCACTGGAGCAGCGCAGCGGTCCCACAGTGCGGATTTTCATAGAAGAGGATATCGCCACGGCGGCCGCGGTTTTGTCGGCCAACCTTGGCGCGGCCAGCTGACTGTCCGCCTATCTCATCTCGTCGAACCGGTCGCGCAGCATGCTCCAGCCGAGCAGCATGTTGGGCGCATGCCGCAGCAAGGCATGGAACGGGATTGGTGCTGGCGACCCGAAAGGCAGCGGCAAGTCACGGGCGTCGGTTCCAGCGGCCCAATCGGCCAGCATCTTGCCCATCGCCGTGGTCATGGCAATGCCGCGGCCGTTGCAGGCGCGCCCGGCGATCAGGCCGGGACCGAGGTCGATCAGGTGCGGCAGGAAATCCGGTTCGACCGCTGCTATTCCCGACCAGCTGTAGGCAAGCGGCGGCAAGTCGGGCAGGTCGAGATGCCGGCCAAGCCGCCGCCAGATTGTCTGCGGTACACGCGTATCGGCGCCGGCGCCAAGAATATGCATTCCGCCGCTGATCAGCCGGTTTTCGGCGTCGAAGCGGAACGTGAAGAGATTGCGCCTGGTGTCGCCGACGCCTTGCTCACCGGGAAGCAACCGGCTGCGCACATCACGAGGCAGTGGCGCTGTCGCGATCTGGAAGACTTTCAGCGGGAAATAGGTTCGCTGCAATGACGGATTGAGGGACCAGCCATAGGCGTTGGTGGCGATCAGCACCTTTGCGGCGCGCACCGATCCCGAAGGCGTTTTCAGCATCCAATCATCGGCCATGCGATCAACCGAGGTGACGCGCGTCCGCTCGAAAATCTTCGCGCCGGCTTTCTCCGCCGCATCGGCGAGCCCGCGCGCGTATTCGACCGGATTGAGCACGCCGCCAGAACGATCCAACCAGCCGCCGACATAGCCTGGCACGCCCGTCAGCGCCTCGACCTCCTGCCGATCCAATGTGACTGCCGGCCGGCCACGTTGCGCCCATTGCCCGGCACGTGACTTGACCTTCTCGAAGGCGGCAAGCGAATGCGCCGGCTGGATCCATCCGCTCGGCACCGCGTTGCAGTCGATGCCGTGCTGCCGGATCAGGCGGAACACCAGATCGGCACTGCCGGCGGCGAAATCGATCAGCCTTTCGCCGCGCGAAGGTCCGAGGTGGGCCAGTATGTCGATGGGGTCCATCTTGGCGAAGTTCGGCACGACGAAGCCGGCATTCCTGCCGGTCGCGCCCCAGGCGATGAATTCGGCTTCGAGAACGGCGACGGAAAGGCCTTTCTCTGCCGCGTGCAGCGCGGTTGAAAGGCCGGAAAAGCCGCCGCCGACGATGGCCAGCTCGACATCGAGCCCGCCTTGCAGCGCCGGCCGCTCGCGGCGATTGCGGCTGACCGCATGCCAGAGCGAAGCGCTATGCGTTTCCTGCCGGGGCACGGCATTCATGACCCGGAACTGCTCTTGGCTTGAGCGATCTTCACCCGCTTGCCGAACCATGGCCGCCGCGGCCTGTCGCCGAACAGGCCGTTCGGCCGGATCAGCAGGATGACGCAGAGCATGACGCCGATGGCGGCGATCTGCAGCGCGGCGGCGCGCGCTTGCTGTTCCGGCGGGAACAGGATGCTGGTCAGCGTGCCCGATCCGGCCCATATCGCCCACACCAGGATGCTGCCGATGACGGCGCCGAGATTGCTGCCCGAGCCGCCGACGATCAGCATCACCCACACCTGGAAGGTCAGGATCGGCAGGTAATTGTCCGGCGCGATGAAGCCGGTGAAATGCGCCTGCAGCGCGCCGGCCAGCGCCATGATCGCGCCGCCCACGGCAAAGGCCTGGACGCGATAGAAACGCGCGCTTTTGCCAAGCGAGATCGCCGCCCGCTCATCCTCGCGCAGCGCCTTCAGCACGCGTCCCCACGGGCTGCGCGACAGATGCTCCAGAGCGAGATAGGCGATCAGTGCTACCACCGAGACGACGGCCAGGTTCGACAGGTTGAATAGCAGAGGCGTCTCCGCGAGGCCGCCGAAAGGACGCGGGATGAAACCGATGCCGAACGGTCCGCCGGTCAGCTTCTGCGCGTTGAGCGCGACCAGTTGCACCACCACCGCGACGCCGAACGTGGTGATCGCCAGATAATCGGATCGCAGCCGCAGCGTCGCTATGCCGGTAAGCGCTGCGGCGACGCCGCCGACGACCATGGCGCCGAGCCAGCCGACAAGGATCGGCAGGCCGAAGCCGCCGAGCCGCGCAGCGTCATCAGGTGTCGTCAGCAGCGCGGATGTATAGGCGCCGATGGCGACGAAGCCGGCGAGGCCGACATTGAACAGGCCGGTCAGGCCCCACTGCAAATTGAGCCCCAGCGTGACCAGCGAGAAGATCAGCGCAGTGGTCAGGAAGAAGGCGCCGTAGCCGAGCAGGTCCATCAGCGTTCCCTCACACCAAACAGGCCGATCGGCCGCACGAACAGCACCGCCATCAGGATGATGAAGGAGACCGCGGCGCGCCACTCGGCGCCGATCAACTGCACGGCACCGGCTTCAGCCAGCCCGATGATCAGGCCGCCGAGCACGGCACCCGGGATGCTGCCGATGCCGCCGAGGATGGCGGCGGCAAACATCGGCAGCAGCATGTCGAAACCCATGAACGGGCGGATCTGCACCAGAATGCCGATCATCACGCCGGCCACGCAGGCGAGCGCCCCGCCGATGACCCAGGTGACGCGCACCACGCCGGCAACGTCGATGCCGACGATGCGGGCCAGCGCCGCGTTCTGGCTCAGGGCCTGCATCGAGCGGCCGGTCTGTGTGCGCGTCATCAACAGATGCACGCCGAGCACCAGCACCGCGGTCAGCAGCAGTAGCGCGATCTGGTCGGGCGTGATGCGGATGCCGAAGCCGACCGGCATGGCGATCTGGATCGCCCGGCTGAAATAGGTTGGCCGCGAGCTGAAGGTGAATTCGAGCAGGCTGCGCAGCGCCATCGAGGCACCGAAGCTCGCCATCACCACGATGATCGCCTGGCCTTGTGAGCGCAGCCGCGCGAACAGCACTCTGTCGAGCAGCAGCGCCAACAGGGCGGTGAAGGCCATGCCGACGACCAGTGCGACAATCAGCGGCCAGCCGAAGGAGAGGGGAGCAATGGGTGCCACCTTGCCGACCATTGCGCCGATGGCGCTGGCGACGGCCAGCGTCGCATAGGTGCCCCAGGCCATGAAGTCGCCATGGGCGAAGTTCGAGAAGCGCAGGATCGAATAGGTGAGCGTCACGCCGATAGCGCCAAGGCCGATCATCGAACCTGTCAGCAGCCCGTCGACGATGAATTGCAGGCTCATGCCCCACCTCCTGTGTCGGGCTTATGGGGGCGCTGGCCAAGATAGAGTTCGGCGACGACCGGATCGTTCCACAGTTCGGAGGCGACGCCCTCGTGCCGATCCTTGCCGTCGACCAGCACATAGGCGCGGTCGCCGATGGCAAGCGCTGCCTTTGCATTCTGTTCCACCAGCAGGATGGTGACGCCGGATTTGCGGATGCCAGCCAGCATCTCGAACACCATCGAGACGAATTTCGGCGACAGGCCGGCCGACGGTTCGTCGAGCACCAGCACCTTGGGGTGGACGATCAGCGCCCGTGCGACGGCCAGCATCTGCCGTTGTCCACCCGACAGGTTGCCGGCGGCGGTCCGCCGTTGGCGGGCGAGGTCGGGAAAGGCGGCATACATCTCCTCGACGCGCGCAGGAATCTCGCCCCGCTCGAGGATGCCGCAGGCGACTTTCAGATTGTCCTCGACCGACATGAGAGGAAAAATGTTTTCGGTCTGTGGCACGAAGGCCAGGCCTAGCCGCACCATGGTGTGCGCGGGCGCGGCAGTGATGTCATTGCCGTCCAGAAACACCGTGCCGCCGGAGATCGGGACGAGACCGGCAATGGCCTTGATGAAGCTCGACTTGCCGGCGCCGTTGGGACCGAGCACGACGACAATCTCGCCCTTGCCGACGGTGATCGAGGCGCCACGCACGATCGGCACGCCGGGTTCATAGCCGGCTTCGAGATCACGGACATCGAGGACGATCTCGCTCATGCCGCGCCTCCGAGATAGGCCTCGATGACGCGCGGGTCGCGTGCGACCTGTTCGGCCGTGCCTTCGCTGAGCAATTGGCCGCTCGCCATGACGAGGACGCGATGGCAGAGCCGCGTCACCATGTCGATGTTGTGCTCGATCAGCAGGAAGGTGACGCCGCGCGCATTGATGTCGCGGATGCGGTCGATGATGACTTCGAGCAGCGTTGCGTTGACGCCGGCCGCCGGTTCGTCGAGCAGGATGATCGCCGGGTCTGCCATCATGACGCGGGCGAGTTCCAGCAGTTTGCGCTGGCCGCCGGAAAGCACGCGCGCCGGCTCATGCGCGAGATGGGTGAGGGTGACCAGTTCCAGCAGTTCGAGCGCCTTTGTCCTGGCGGCTCTTTCCTGCGCCGCCACCCGCCATGGCGTGACGAAGTTGGTGAGCAGCTTTTCGCCGGCCTGGCCCTGCGCGGCCAGCATGATGTTTTCGATCAGTGTCAGATTGGGCAGCGGGCGCGGGATCTGGAAGGTGCGGCCAAGGCCACGACCGATGCGCAGATGTGCGGCTTCGCCCGAGACAGGCATGCCATTGAGAAGGATCTCGCCGCTGGTCGGCAATATGCTGCCGGCGAGCAGATCGAACATCGTCGTCTTGCCGGCGCCGTTCGGGCCGATCAGGCCGAGGATTTCTCCAGCCCTGACGTCGAACGAGACATCGTTGACGGCGACAAGGCCGCCGAACCGCCTGACGACATTCCTTGCCGCCAGAACCGGGGCGCGGGTTTCCTGCCCTTGCCGTTTGGTTGCCTCGCTCATCAAACCCTCTGGCCGAAGACGATCGTTGCCGTCTCCTGATTATGATTTGTGATCACACTTGCTTTGATCACGCTATTCGGGTTTAATTTCATCCGCAAGCCGAAAACCGGCCAAGAACGGAATTCCATGCAAAAGGCTGCCATCGAGAAGAACAACGAGGCGATCGCGGCCCAGCTGGCGCCGGTCGGCCGCGAGACCGTGCAGGACCGTGTCTATTCCGAATTGCGCCGCGCCTTGATCGGCGGTCTGTTCGAGCCGAGCCAGGTGCTGACCATCCGTGGCCTTGCCGATGCGCTGGTCACTTCGACCATGCCGGTGCGCGAGGCGCTCGGCCGGCTGATCACGGAAAAGGCGCTGGAGGCGTTGCCCAACCGTTCGGTGCGCGTGCCGCCGATCACGCTGGAACGCCTCGATGATCTCTTGCGCGCCCGCATCCTGATCGAGGGCGAGGCGATCGCGCTGGCAGCCGCCCGCATGGGTCCGCGCCAGATCGCCACCATCGAAACCATTCTCGGCGAATGGGACGAGATGCGGGCGTTGAAACATAAGAAGGACGTCGATCGCGAAGTGACGCTCAACCAGAGCTTTCACTTCGAGATCTACCGCTCCTGCGGCTCGGCCGTGCTGATCCCGATGATCGAGAGCCTGTGGCTGCAATCGGGCCCCTGCATTCGTGTCGCCATCTATGCCTTCTCGGAAGCCGGCGAGGTCGACACCGCCCAGTATCACCGCCGCATCGTTATGGCGCTGGCCACGCAGGATGCGCAGGCGGCGCGCGAGTCGCTGGTCGCCGACATCAGCCGCCCCTTCACCTTCCTGCGCAGCAAACTGCAGGCTGCCGCCGCGAAAGACCAGTCATGACTTCCATCAACATCACCGAGCCGCGCTCACAGCTATCCGTCACGGCATTGTTGCTGCCCGAGAAGGCACCGGAAAACGCTGCCTTCCTCTCGGCATATCTCGGCACGCCACGTGTCGTCCCTGGCATCCATGCAATGTGGACAGGGCCGGAAATCTCCTGCCCGGTTCCCGCGGCCGATCTCGAGGGCCAGACCTATGCCAGGCCGTTGCCGGCCGAGAACGCGACGCTGACGCCGCAGCCGGGCGACATCGTGCTGTCCTTCGTGCCGCCGCGCATGTGGGGTGGCAACCCCAATGCGATCTTCGATATCGGCCTCTACTACGGGCAGGGCGCGCGGCTCTTGTTTCCGATCGGATGGCTCGCCGGCAGCGTGGTGGCGCAAGTGCGCGCCGAAGAACGCGATCAATTCGCCGCTGCTTGCGGCGTGATCCGGCGCAATGGCGCCTGCGACGTCACCTTCAGTCTGGTGGAGGCCTGAAATGGCTGACGACAGTTTCGAACTCTTCGATCTCCGCGTCGAGGCGGTCATCCCCGAGGGAAAACCGATCTATTGCGGCGCCAAGGCCGGCGATTATTTCGAGCTCAAGGGCGAGATGCTGTCGATGCCGGCAGGGCAGGGGTTTTCGATTTATTCGATCTCCGCCGTGCTGCCGCTGCTGGCGGCGAAGCAGCGCCCGACCCACCCGAACGACTGGATGACCTCGGACGCCGAGATCGCTTGTCCCGATCCCAATTGCGCCAGCCGGCTCCGGATCGTCAGGGTGGCCAAGCGGCGGTTCAGCCATGCCGAAACGACGGCCGTGCCGCTGCCGAGGGAGAATGACCTGACATGACCGCCAAGATTTTCGAACTCGGCCCCGGCTACACGATCTCGCGTGTCATTCGCGGCGGCTGGCAGCTGGCTGGCGGCCACGGCGCCATCGACCGCAGCCAAGCGGTGGCCGACCTGATCGCCACTTTCGATGCCGGCATCTGGACCTATGATTGCGCCGACATCTACACCGGTGTCGAGGAACTGATCGGCGCCGCGCGTCTGCGGCTGGCCAGCGAGCGCGGCCTCGATGTCGCGGCCCGGATGAAGGTGCACACCAAGCTGGTGCCCGACCTTGAACGGCTGGCCAGCATCAGCCGCGACTATATCAGGGGCATCGTCGACCAGTCACTGCGGCGGCTGAAGACCGAGCGGCTCGATCTCGTGCAGTTCCACTGGTGGGACTATGCGCAGCCGCGCTACGTCGAGGCGATGGGCTGGCTCGACGAGCTTCGGCTGGAAGGCAAGGTACGCAATCTCGGCACCACCAATTTCGACACGCCAAGGCTCGCGGAAATTCTGGCGGCCGGCATTCCGCTTGTCAGCCAGCAGCTGCAATATTCCGTGCTCGACCAACGGCCGGGCAACAGCCTGGCGGCACTCGCTGCGAAGAATGGCGTCAGCTTCCTCTGCTACGGCTCAGTCGCCGGCGGTTTCCTCAGCGACAAATGGCTCGGCGTGGCCGAACCCGCCACGCCGCTCGAAAACCGCTCGCTGGTCAAGTACAAGCTGATCATCGACGATTTCGGCGGCTGGGACCTGTTCCAGCAACTGCTTCAGGCGCTGAAGGCCGTTGGCGACCGCCACGGCGTCGATGTCGCCACCGTCGCCAGCGCCTGGGTGCTCGAGCAGCCGCAAGTGGCGGCCGTCATCGTTGGCGCCCGCAACCAGGCGCATGCGCTGGCCAATGCAAAAATCATGGACGTTGCACTCGATGCCGGGGACCGGGCGCGGATTGCCGCCGTCATTGCGCAAGGCACCGGCCTCGAGGGTGACGTCTACACGCTGGAGCGCGACCGTCACGGCCGTCACGGCTCGATCATGCACTACAACCTCAATGCGGGGAAGAAATGAGCGGCGAGCCCTCCCTGTTTTCACGCGCCAGCGCCGAAATCACCGACCTGCATCGCTTCTTCGTCGACTGGTTCGTTGCCGCGCGAGCCAACATGGCAGACTTCGGCCGCTTCGAACGCGCCATCGGCGAGGACTTCAGCATGGTGGCGCCGGACGGTCAGGTGCTCGATCGCAAGGCGGTCGTCGATCATGTCCGTTCAAGCCGCGCCTCTTGCAACGACGGTTTTGCCATTTCGATCGAGGACATCCGGCCCGGCTGGCAGGACGCCGATACCATCGTCGTCCTTTACGTCGAAGCGCAGCTGCGCGGCGGCAAGCACAGCCGCCGCCAGTCGAGCGCCGTTTTCACCACCAGTTCATCGGCGCCCAACGGCGTCGAATGGCGGCATCTGCATGAAACCTGGCTGCAGGTGCCGGAACGCTGAACAGGCTCCAGAGATCAAATACAGTTGAGTAACGAAAGGGGAACAACAATGACAAAGACGATACTCCAACTCACCACAGCACTTGCTCTCGTGACGATGGCGGGTGCGGCACAGGCCGCCGATTGCAAGATCACCGTCGGCCTCGTCATGGAGTTGACAGGCCCGGCCGGCGAATACGGTCAGGCCGGCGCTAAGTCGGTCGAGATGGCCTTCCGCGACATCAACGCCGCCGGCGGCGTGCGCGGCTGCGACCTGGCGATCGACACGCGCGACAGCCAGAGCCAGGGCAACATCGCCGTGGACGCCGCCACCCAGCTCGTGCAGGTGAAGAAGGTGCCGGTCATCATCGGCGGCATCATCTCGTCGGTGTCGATCCCGATCCTGACCTCGGTCACGGCCCCGGCCAAGATCGTCCAGGTCTCGCCGGCTTCGTCCTCGCCAACGCTGACCGCACTTGGCCGCGACGGCAAGACCAATGGTATCTTCTTCCGCACCATCACCTCGGATGCGCTGCAGGGCGTAGCCGCGGCCAAATATGCCGTCGACAAGGGCTTCAAGAAATTGTCGATCATCCATGTCAACAACGACTTTGGCGTCAACATGGTGGCCGAATTCTCGCGCGCCTACAAAGCGCTCGGCGGCACCATCGTCTCCGACACGCCTTACAACGAGAAGCAGTCGAGCTATGCCTCGGAAGTCACGGCGGCAATGGCCGGCGAGCCGGACGGCCTCTATCTCGTTAGCACGCCGGTCGACGGCGCAACGGTCGCCCGCACCTGGATTTCGCAGGGCGGCGTGCAGAAATTCCTGCTCAATGACGGCATGAACAGCCCGGACTTCATCGAGTCCGTCGGCGCCGATTATCTGAAGGAAGCCTATGGCACCTCGTCCGGCACCAGCCCGACGGCCTCGACGGAGTATTTCACCAAGAACTACAAGGAATTCTCCGGCATCGAACCGTCCAATCCGGCGGCCGACCGTTCCTATGATGCCGGCGCCATCGTTGGCTTGGCCATCGCCATTGCCGGCTCGGAGGATCCGGCCAAGATCAAGGACGCGATGTACAAGGCGGTCGATCCCGCCGGCACGCCGATCTTTGCCGGCAAGGAGGAGTTCGCCAAGGCGCTCGGCCTGATCAAGGACGGCAAGCCGATCCGCTACGAAGGCGTCATCGGCCCGGTCGCCTTCGACAAATATGGCGACATCACCGGCCCGTTCCGGCTGTGGAAGATCGTCGACGGCAAGGTGACGACCGACGGGGAAATGACCACCGACGACGTCAACGTCCTGCAGGCGAAACTTCAGTAAGAACTTGTCGCGCGGGCTAAAAGTAATAGCGGGAGGGTGCCGGGGGCCCGCCCCAACCCCAAAACCCCAACGTAAAGCGGGCGAAGGTGGTTGGTGGCACCAACGGATTTTGGGGCGGCGGGGCGGGAAAGGATT
>NZ_JAMYRC010000013.1:0-131767 GCF_040321205.1 Mesorhizobium sp. M0496
CGAGGAACGATCGATCATGCCTTTGCTGCCCTCGGCCTTGTAGCGCTCGACCCAGCGCGCCACGATCTTGGCCGACACGCCGTAGACGCGCGCCGCATCGGCTTGGGAAAGACGCCCCTCAATGACCGACAGCGCCATCTCCTCTCGACGCAGCGGCGTGAGACGGGCATTCTTGTGGATGTTCATTCGGACCCTCCGGTGAGTGCTGCAGCTTGGTAACTCCAGTCTCCTCGGTCCGGTCCGAATGGACAACCCTCTGAAAGCTCACAACTAGGCGAGCAGGCTTCTGAATGGCAGCAACGCGCGGATACTGTTGAAAAAGTCCGACGCACTGCAAAGTCCCCGATGGTAGAATCCCGTTCTACCCGGCGCATTGCATGGAATCAGGATTCACTTTTGGAGTCTTCGTGGAACGCCACTCTACGCAAATGCCATGGGCAACCGCGACCCGGACTTTTTCAACAGTATCCGCCCGAGGCGGACGTACATCTTCCATAACGCGAACGGCACGGCCGTTGAGAGCGGCGTTGTTCAAAGGCGAGCGCTGGGGCGAGGCTATGCGAGGGAGCGCTCTTTCGATGCGCAACCTTGAACGGCTTCCTTCACGGGTTTAGCGGGCTGTCGCAGGCCACATAAATGGCCGTCACTTGGCGACAATGGTATCGATCCAAGCACGCGTCTGTTCCAGCACTTCATCCGAAAACGTTGGGTCGTCGATCGCCCGGGCGAGGATCACTGCCCCCACCATCGCCGCAAAGCTTCCGATCGCCGCACGGCGTCTGTCTGCCGCATCCAGCTTCGGGAGCGCCTTGCCAATATGGTCGATCTGCGATCGAAGGCCCTCTGTCATGGCTGAGCGGGCAGCCGGGGTCTGATGGCGGACAGCCGCGGCAAGACCCGCCGTCGGACAGCCGCCGGCGGCGTTGTCGCGATGACGGGGCGAAAGATAGGACGCCACATAAGCGCGAAGATCGCTCCCTCCACCTGAGTCCGCGGCGAGGACGTGGGCAAGGGTCTGCGCGATCAGGTCGTCCTTCGAACTGAAATGGCCATAGAAGCCGCCATGGGTGAGCCCGGCGGCCTTCATCACTTCCGCCACGCTGACCGCGTCGAACCCCTTCTCGCGAAACAGCCGGCTGGCCGCATCCAATATCCGGTGACGGTTCTCCGCCATCTGCTCTCGGCTGACCTTCATTTCAAAATTCTCCACAGTCCCCGTTGACATTTACATGATGCTCATCATATTTAGCCGCAATCATGATGATCGTCATGAATATAGGTTCCATTAGAGAAAAGAGCAATGCCATGACCACCATTCCATCAGTCCTCATCACCGGCGCCTCCACGGGCATCGGAGCTTCCTATGCCGACCGGTTCGCCCGCCGCGGACACGACCTCGTGTTGGTTGCCCGTGACGTGGCACGAATGGAGGCACTGGGAGTCCGGCTCCGTCAGGAAACTGGCGTTGCGATCGACATCATCCAGGCTGATCTTACGCAGCCTGCCGAGCTTGCAACGGTAGAGACGCGGCTGCGCGACGACGCCCGCATCGGAATCCTCGTCAACAACGCCGGAACGGCCATCGGCGGAAGCTTCGTCGAACAGAGCACCGATGACGTGGCGCGGCTCGTTGCGCTCAACACGACCGCACTTCTGCGGCTTGCCAGCGCCATCGCCCCGCGACTTGCGAAGGCGGGTGCAGGGGCGATCATCAACATCGGTTCCGTGGTCGGGCTGGCGCCGGAGTTCGGCATGACGGTCTACGGCGCAACCAAAGCCTTCGTGCTGTTTCTGTCGCAGGGGCTCAGCCTCGAGCTTGAGCCGAAGGGCGTCTACGTCCAGGCCGTGCTTCCCGCCACGACGCGAACCGAGATCTGGGGCCACGTCGGGGCCGACATCAACACGCTCTCCAACGTCATGGAGGTGGACGATCTGGTTGACGCGGCGCTGGTCGGCTTCGACCGCCGCGAACCGGTGACCATCCCGCCACTCCCCGATGCCGGTCAGTGGGACGCGCTTCAGGCCGCGCGCCAGGCCATGCTTCCGAACTATCGGAACGAAATTCCCGCCGAGCGGTACCGCACGGTCGCCTGAGCACCAACGAATCCATTTGATAACGACCTCGTCGCGGCGGGGACAAACAAGGTGACCTATGACCAACAAAGCACTTTTTGAGCCTTATTCTCTCGGCTCGCTGACGCTCTCCAATCGTATCGTCATGGCGCCCCTCACGCGCAATCGCGCTGGCCCGGGCTTCGTTCCGGGCGATCTTGCCGCCGTGTATTACGGCCAGCGGGCCTCCGCCGGCCTGCTGATCTCCGAGGCCACGCAGATTTCGCGGCAGGGACAAGGTTACCAAGACACGCCCGGCATCTACTCCCAGGCTCAGATCGACGGCTGGCGCAAGGTCACGACAGCCGTGCACGCCAAGGGCGGGCGTATCTTCCTGCAGCTCTGGCATGTTGGTCGCGTCTCGCACGTCGATCTGCAGGAGAACGGCGCCGCGCCCGTGGCGCCCTCGGCAATCCGGGCCGCGACCAAGACGTTCGTGAACAACGGTTTTGTCGAGGTTTCGGAGCCCCGTGCGCTGGCGCTCGACGAGCTTGCGGGGATCGTCAACGATTTCCGGCAAGCAGCCGCGAACGCCATTGAGGCCGGCTTCGATGGCGTCGAGATTCATGGCGCCAACGGCTATCTGCTGGATCAGTTCGCCAAGGACGGTGCCAATGTCCGCACGGATGCTTATGGCGGATCGGTCGAGAACCGCGCCCGGCTGATGCTGGAGGTTGCGACTGCGGTGGTCGAGGAGATCGGCGCAGAGCGTACCGGCATCCGGATTTCGCCCGTCTCGCCCGCCAACGGCGTCTCGAGCAGCGCCCCCCAGGCACAGTTCGACTATATCGTCGATCAACTCGACGCTTTGGGCATCGTCTATATCCATGTCGTAGAGGGCGCTACGGGCGGATCGCGCGATGTCGCGCCGTTCGACTTCGGATCGCTCCGTGGTCGCTTCAACAACACCTATATCGCCAATAACGGCTATGGCCTCGAACTCGCGGCGTCGCGGCTCGCCGAGGGCAAGGCGGACCTGTTCGCCTTCGGGCGCCCGTTCATCGCCAATCCCGACCTTGTGGAACGGCTGAAGACGCGCACGCCGCTGACGGAGTTCAACTCGGCGACGCTCTATGGCGGCGGCTCCGCCGGGTACACCGACTATCCCGCCATCGCAGCCGCAAGCCGCCCCTGACCCTTCGATAGATGCATCGCTTGGATTGGCGATCCCCGCACTGATGTCGGCCTTGCCAATATTGTAGCTTGACCACGCGGTATTTGAAGCGGTTCACTGGAAGCTGGCGACCTCTGTTGCTATTTTGACTCCATGTTGATCGGGCTGGAACAGACTAGGCGAGAACTGCACGCCGGTTCATATGAATGGTCGGGAGGCGCGTCCACGTTTCTCAGGGCCGGTCCTGGTGAAGGT
Organism: Mesorhizobium sp. M0496; assembly: GCF_040321205.1. Classification (NCBI taxonomy): domain Bacteria; kingdom Pseudomonadati; phylum Pseudomonadota; class Alphaproteobacteria; order Hyphomicrobiales; family Phyllobacteriaceae; genus Mesorhizobium; species Mesorhizobium sp. M0496. The sequence goes on from NZ_JAMYRC010000013.1 coordinate 3,482, forward strand.
GCGTTCCATTTCGAGCGCGTGACCGTGGGCGTGGTGCTGGCGCCGCTTAGAAGCCATCATGCTGCTTATGGGAATGACCGCCGCCGGGCCTTGCCATTGCTGCCGGGCCAAGGCTGGGTTTTCCCCGCCGGCTTCGAGGGCTGGTGCCGGTGGGATGAGCCGAACGACTTCCTCAATGTCGAGATCGACGACGATCTCCTCATGGATGCAGGGATGCCAGCACCGTCCTTAGTGCCTCAGTCAGGTACGATCGATGCGTTGGTGACTCAACTCGCCGTCAGCCTTCACGCTGCAGGAAATGCCGCGCCTCGGCTGTATCGCGACGCTTTGGCTGTCGCACTCGCAGCGCAGCTCACGCGTGTCGCGGGCCAGCCTGCAGGCGATCCGCCTGCGGCAGAGCCGCGTATTCTGCGGGCGCTCGACTATATCGAGGCGCATCTTGCGGATGACATTTCGCTCGATGACCTGGCGGCGATAGCGGTGATGAGCCGGTTCCACTTCGCGCGCGCATTTCGCGATGCCGTTGGCGTGCCGCCACATGCCTTTGTCGTTTCCCGCCGGATCGAGCGGGCGAAGGATCTGTTGCGCTCAACCCGACTCCCGATCGCCGAGGTTGCATGGCGGGTCGGTTATTCCAATCCGGCAAAGTTCGCGGCGCAGTTCCGCAAGCTCGTGGGCGAGAGACCGGGAGCATGGCGCGGGCACTAAAGGGCAAGATCGGATCGGGAAAGCGCAAGGACGGGCGCTGACGAGCGGACGTCATGACGCGATGCTGGAGGAAATCCTGTCCTGAGGAGGCTTTTCCCATGTCCGTGCTCTCGTCGTTTATCGCCGCGGCGGCTTCGATGTTTTTTGCCGGAGCTGCGCTTGGCGCTGAGGTTCAGACCCGCAAGGTTTCCTTTGACAATGAAGGGGTCACCCTGATCGGCACACTTTATCTGCCCGCCGATTACCGGCCCGGCGAGAAGCGCCCCGGCGTGCTGGTGACCGGCGCCTGGACATCGGTCAAGGAGCAGATGTCCGGCCTCTATGCCCGAGAAATGGCAGAACGCGGCTACGTGTCCCTTGCCTTCGACTTCCGCGGCTGGGGTGAGTCCGGCGGGACTGCCAGGTTCATGGAAGACCCTGCGGCCAAGACGTCAGATATTGTTGCTGCCGGCCGTTTCATGGCGAGTTTGCCTGATGTCGACACGGCCAAGATCGCGGGCCTCGGTATCTGCGCCTCAGCCGGCTACATGGCGCAGGCCGCATCAGCCAATGCGAACTTCGCCAGTGTGGCGCTGGTGGCTCCCTGGCTGCATGACGCCCGCATCGTCGAACAGGTCTATGGCGGTCCAGAAGGTGTGGCCGCACTGATTGCGACATCGCGAGAGGCCGAGGCCGCTGAGCGCAAGGGCCGACCCCGGATCATCGTCGCCGCGAGCATGAGCGACCGGACGTCGCTGATGTACCAGATACCCTATTACACGGAGAGTAACCGGGGCCTCATCCCGGCCTATGACAACAAGTTCAACCTGGCCTCTTGGGAACCGTGGCTGACCTACGACTCCGTGGCCGTCGGTGCGCAGCTCGACAAGCCCACGCTCATCGTCCACTCGGAAGCCGCAGCGATCCCGCAGGGTGCGCATGCTTTCTTCGCGCTTCTTGAGGGCGACCGGTCCGAACTCTGGCTGGACGACGTCCCCCAGTTCGACTTCTACGACAAGCCCGAGAACGTGACGCGGGCCGCCGATGCAGCTGCCGCGCATTTCATCCGAATCAATAGTGGCTCTTGATACAGAGCTATCCTGGTGCCAGGCGGCCAGCGTCCTCGTCGTCGATCCACCGTGGCTGGAGCAATATCGGCAGCCCTCGCGAGATCAACCAATTCTACACAGACGTTCCACCTCAAAGACGATGAAGCAACCAACTTCCTCACGAACCAGTCCGACGCCTTCTACTGGGCCTACCTTGCACCAAAGCCACTGCTCGGGCGGCTGGCGGATCGACGGATGGTAACGAAACGGCTTGCATGCAAACAAAAAGGATATTTCCATGGAACCTAATCATTCAAACCCGGCAGAGACGCGGCCCACCGGAACCACCGGCCAAAAATGTCGTGGGATGAAGGCAGCGTTGCTCGGCGCCGCACTGCTCACAGTCGCTGGCGCTCAGATGTCCTTTGCTTCGCCCGCCGACGAAGCCCGCATAGCCAGTGTAATCTCTGCCGTCGCCGTTTACGCCGATAATCGCGATTTCCGCCCTCTCGAACGCTTCTTCGCACCGGAAACGACGATCGATTACACGTCCTTGTGGGGTGGCGAGCCGTAGCGCTTTGCGCCCTCGGCGTTGATGGATGCCTGGGCCGACCTGCTGCCGGGTTTCGACGCCACGCGTCATGAGCTTTCCGATATCCAGGTCGAGATCGGCGATGGCGCGGCAACGGCACAAGCCAGTGTCCGCGCAACGCACTGGCTGGGCGATCGCATGTGGGTCGTGGCCGGATCTTACGAATACGCACTTATCCGCACCGGCAACGGCTGGCAGCTCTCGCGGATGACCCTTCACTTGGCCGAGGAAAGCGGCGATCGCACCCTCGTCGAAGAGGCTGCAGCCAAGGTCGCGCGAGCCAAGTGATTGCCGAGACTATCGCCCACGGCCATTGGTCTGCGTCGTGCTCCGCACGACGTCGAGGAATGCCTTCAGCACCGGTGAGGGCTGCTCGCGCCGATAGATGATGGAGGTGTCGATAGCCAGGTTTCGGCCCCGAATTGGGCGATAGACCACGCCGGATCGCCGCAGGTTCCGAAGACAGGCCGGCAACAGTGAGACACCAAGCCCGACAGACACAAGGCCGATGATCGTCTGCTTGGGCGTTGCTTCTCGTACGATCCTTGGGCTGAAACCCGACGACCGGCACAGCCCGACGATCTCGTCATAGAGGGATGGATTGATGCCGCGCGGAAATTGAATCAGAGCCTCTGGTGCCAAGTCCGCTAGCGCCACCTCGGCTTCCGAGGCCAGCCGATGCGTTTCCGGCAAGGCTACGATCAAAGGTTCGACCAATATGCTTTCGACCTGCAGAGCGTTGTGAACAATAGGCGGATGAACAAAGCCGATATCAAGTTGGCCTTCAGACACGAGTTTGATCTGGTTGGGAATACGCAGATCCGTCAGGCTCAGCTCGACCTCTGGATAAGCTTCAACGAAGCGCTGAACGATTGCGGGCACGACACTGTAGATCGCCGCATCGATGAACCCGACGGACAGATGGCCGGTTTCACCGCGATCGGCTTTGCGGGCAAGTTCCACCGCTTGCCCCGTCTGATGAAGCACTGCCCGCGCCTCGTCGAGAAACACACGGCCGGCAGCAGTCAGTTCGACCTTGCGCTTGGTGCGATCGAGTAGGCGCACGCCGATGGCCTGCTCCAGCTGCTGGATCTGCTTTGTCAGAGGGGGTTGGGAGATGTGCAGGCGAATCGCGGCGCGCCCGAAATGCAGTTCTTCCGCTACAGCCACGAAGGACTGCATAAGTTTGTGGTCCATGCTTAATTTCCAAGATCGAATTACTGCGACTCCAATCGATATTGGACTGAAAATATTGGAGCCTGCAAAGTCTGAAAAGCCGCAAAAACAAGGAGGCAGGATTTTGAAGAATTCCGAGATTTCACGCCGCCAGATGCTCAAGGTACCGCTTGCCGGGGCGGCGATCGCCGCGGCTTCTCAATCCGGACTTGTCTGCGAGGCACTTGCACAGCCGGTTCCAGCTTCGTCGCCGGCGCCGCCCGGCGCCTTCGCCCATAATGTCGAAGCGGTTGGCTATACCGATCTCGATCATCGCCCGGCCTTCAAGATGGCGATCAGACAGGTAGGCGAGCGATGGTATCTTTATACGGGGCACTTCTGGCACTCCGGATGGAGCATCATCGACGTGACCGATCCTGCAAAGCCGGAGGTCGTCAAATTCGTGCCTTATCCCGGCACGAACACTTGGACCCTGCAGATCGATTTGTCCGGCGACACGATGGTGACCGCACTCGAAAAGCCGTTCGCGAATTTCGGCGGAGATCCCGATGCGTCGTTCGGCGAAGGGGTTCTGATCTGGGACATCGCCGATCCCGTCAATCCGAAACAACTTAGCCACTACCGCACCGGCGGAAACGGCACACACCGCAATCTCTATCCGGGCGGGCGCTACGTTCACCTTGCCGCCGGCATGCCGGGATACAAAGGCAACATCTACGTCATTCTCGACATATCGGACCGCTCCAATCCGCGCGAAGCCGGACGTTGGTGGGTGCCCGGCCAGCATGAGACCGGCGGCGAGAGCTTCGCGGCTGCCGAACCCGCCGCCGATCAGGAGACCTCTGATCGCCACCAATTGCAACTGAAGCCGCAATGCATGTGCGGCGCCTTCTGCGCCAGCACGGGCGCGGATGTCTCGCTGCACGGCCCGCCCTATGTCACCGGCGATCTCGTCTATTTGCCTTATGGAGCGGCCGGCATAATTGTGCTCGACATCAGCGACGTCTCCCGGCCGAGGCAGGTCGGCGGCCTAAGCTTCAGCCCTCCCTTCCACTCGCGTTTTGGCGTGCATGGCGTGCTGCCGATCCCCGAGCGCGGCATTGCCTTCGCCAATTCGGAGAACGTCACCTATGGACGTGGTCCGATGCATCACGCGTCGATCGTCGACATTTCAGATCCGAGCGAGCCCTTTCTACTGTCGCTGTTGCCTGAACCCGTGCCGCCCGAAGGCGCTCCCTATTCGGATTTCACAACGCGTGGCGGCTGGCGCGGGCCGCACAACATCAACCACCATCAGCATCATCCCGATGTCCAGAAGCAGGGCGATCTGTTCTACATCGCGCACTTCAATGCTGGGCTTAGGATCTATGACGTTTCGAACACCCGGCTTCCGCGTGAGGTCGGCTATTTCATCCCGCCGGAACCCACCCGGCGCTATGGGCCGATGCCCGAGGACAAACTGGTCCTGCAGACCGAAGACGTCGTCGTGGATCGTCGCGGCTTCATCCATATCAGCGACAAGAACCAGGGGCTCTGGATACTCCGCTACACGGGGCCGAAACCCGATAGTGCTGGACCATGAAGGTGCCTTTCCGATTCAACGGCCGAGGGTTTGGCAAACGCGGAAGCCGGCACCTCTCCTCTACGTGCGAAATGATTTCGAGCTCACAGCCCGAAATTCGGCCGCGGACTGGCTTAATGCGGCTCCTGCCGCATGATCGTCAACGGTGAGATCACGGCATCCTGCGTGGCTCTTTTTGAAGATGTCGCCGGCAAATCGGTCGAGACGCTTAGCCTCGACCGCGTCAAGGCCAGCCGGGCGGAGGAGAGGGTGCTACTGGCCATCTGCGCCTATCCTGCGTCCGAGGAAGGAGATCGCCTCGCAAAGGCCCGATATCTTTTACAGATCGAGGCGCGCGGCGAACTCGACCTGTCAGAGCAATTGCAGGCTATTCTCCATTCGTCGATGTCGAAGGGATGAGGCCGGCCGCTGCGTGGCCGACCAGCTACTAAATGTATGGAAGGCGCCCAATGCCAGCCATTCATGCGGTCGCATCCATTCAGCAAAAGCTGACATCGCCAAACGGCGGCCAGTCAACCTGGAAAGATCGTGAAACCGCCATCGACACGGAGGACCTGACCGTTGATGAAGCGTGCGCGGGGGCCGGCGAGGAAGGCCACTGCCTCGGCGATCTCTTCCGGCTCGGCATAGCGGTTCAGCGATTTCCTGCTCGAATCCATGCGCTCCGGATCGACCACGCGGGTCGCCTGGAAGCGTGCCGTCTTGGTGGCGCCGGGGCTGACCGCATTGATGCGCACGCCGTCGTCGATCAGTTCCTTGGCCAGGCAGCGCGTGTAATGCACGACCGCGGCCTTCAATGTCGAGTAGACGACCTCGGGCGAGCAGCCGAGATGTGCTGCCGCCGACGCGATGTTGATGACGGAGCCGCCGCCGCGCTGCTTCATGGGCGGCACGAAGGCCTGGCAGACCAGCATCGTGCCGATCAGATTGTTCTCGGTGAGCACGCGGATGTCCTCGAGTTCGATGTCGAGGGCGTTGTTCGGGTTCGGCTTGCCGCCCTTGGCGCCGATGTCGCCGCCGGCACAATTGACCAGCACATGCACGTCGCCGAGATCGGCCTCGATCTTGCGCTTCATCTCGGCCACCGCCTTCTGGTCGCCGATGTTGCCGGTCACCGACGTGACCTTCGTTCCATGCCGCTTCAGGCGCTCGACCACCTCGCCGAGATTGGCGAACTCGCCGTATTTGGCCGGCGCTGTTTCGTCCATGTCGTGGATCGCGACATTGGCGCCGAGTTCCGCCAGGCGCTCGGCCATCACGCGACCGAGGCCACGGCCGGAGCCGGTGACGAAGGCGGTCAATCCATCGAGTTCACGTGTCGTCATCAGGTCGTCTCCACTTTCATCAAACCAAGGTTGCGCATTTTGGCGGCGCTGCGCCGGATCATGTCGAGCTCATAGGAAACCAGGGAACGGTCGTCTTCGCGCTCCCAAGGGGTGCGGTAGTCGGCATCGTCGGGCAGCCGATTGCGCTACGCCGCGCGCAGGCAGCAAATTCACGCGCCGTCTTCTGTGGATAGCCGTGCCACCAGTCGTCGCTGAGATACCGGACATGCCGCGCCTCCAATGCGCCCGGTTCGAGAACGGCGGTCATGCGATCGTGGTGTTGGCCGAGAACTGCCAACAGCTCGGCAAACGGCACCGCGCCGTCGCCGATGGCACAACGGATCAGCCGGTAGCCTTCGGTCGTGAACTGCACGCGGTAATCCTTGAGGTGGACATGGCGGACATAAGGAGCGATCGCCCTAGTAAAATCGAGCGGCGCTTCGCCGACCGGGAAGGTGTTGCCGGTGTCGAAGGTGACGCCGACGCCTTCGCCGCCGAGCGCGCAGAAATCGACGAGTTCCTGGCTGGTGAAGTCCTGGTGGTTTTCGATCGCAAGGACATGGCTTTCGGCAATCGCGCGGGGACCCCATTCCTTCAATCTCGATCGAATGATGCCGGCGAACTCGTTCCATTTCTCGCCGGCGGCGTTGCGGTCGCCACAGAGAACCGGCGTCAGCGCGGTTCGGATGACTTTGACCCTCAGCAGGCGTGCGGCCCGAAATGCCTCGTCGAGTGGTTCGCCCACCAGAAGGCCGCCGCTGACGATCGGCGTGATGCCAAGGCCGGCGAGCCGTTCCCGCAGCGCGATCACCGCCTCGTCGGAAAGCTCGCTCAGCCATGGCACCCAGATCTCCAGCACCCGCGCGCCGAGTTCGGTCGCCAGCGCGATGAAACCTTCCAGCCCTGCCGGCTTGGGATTGGCGCGTGGCGTGCCGCGGGCCTGGAGGCCGAGATGATAGGTCAGACCGTAGGGGTTCAGGCCGACCTGGAGCATGGAGCGATCCTTTGATTGGGGTTTTGCGGTCATCGCAGGCCGGCATCCACGGTGATCGACTGCTTGGTGATCATGCGGCTGTCGTCGGCGGCGAGGAACAACACCGTGCGCGCGATCTCCTCGCCGAGCAGAACCCGGCGGATCATCTGACGCTGTACGGCCTGGTCGACCGACGCCTGCGTCTTGTACCAAAGCTGCCGTTGCCGGTCGGTGATGACGGCACCCGGCTCGATGGCGTTGACGCGGATGTTGTCGGGGCCAAACGCCCGCGCCAGCGCGAATGTCAACCCGACCACTGCAGCCTTGGCCGTCGCATAGGGCGCCATCTCGGCTGCGCCGAAACGCCAGGCGATCGAGGAAAAATTGACGATCGAACCAAAGCCTAGCTCCTGCATGTGCGGATGCACGGCCTGGGCGGCAAAGAAGTGGTGCCTGAGGTTCACGTCCTGGGCGTGGTCCCAGTACGCCTGCGTCACGTCGGCGACCGGGTGGCGATTGTCGTCGGCGGCGTTGTTGACCAGCACCGCGACCGGTCCGAGGCGGTCGCGCACCGTGCCGATCGCAGCCTGGAGGGCAGGAATATCGGTCACGTCGCAGCGTATGAACAGTGGCGCGTGCGGCACCGTGGCGGCGAGTTCGCGCGCCAACGCCTCGCCGGCCTCCTGCTGCAGATCGAAAAAGGCGACGCGCGCGCCATTGGCGGCGAAGGCGCGGACCGTGTCGGCGCCGATACCCGACGCGCCGCCGGTGATCAGCACGACACGCTCAGTCAGGCTCGGATAGGTGGCAAAGGACAATGCGGAGCTCTTTCAGATCAGGTCAGATCAGGCGTTGGGTCGTCGGGTCGAACAGGCACGCACGCGCCATGTCGATGCCGAGCGTCACCGTCTCACCCATCCGTGGCGTGCCGTCGGGGTCGAAACGACCGGTGATCTCCTTGGTGCCCAGGCGCAGAACGGCCATGGTTTCCGCACCTGTCGGCTCGACCAGTTCGACCACGGCATCGATTTGCGCGATGCTTGGCTTGCGGCGCGCAAGATCGAGATCAAACCGGTAGATGTGCTCCGGCCGGATGCCGAGCACGAGCTGTCGCGGCGTATTGGAGGCAAGCGTCTGGACGATCGGCAGGCTGGCCGCCTTGCCGTCGGCGGCCTGCAAGACAACAGTGGGGCGGCCGCCTTCTTCGCTCAGTTCGGCCGGCAGAAAATTCATCGCCGGCGAGCCCATGAAGCCGGCGACGAACATGTTGGCCGGGCGGTTGTAGATCGTGGCCGGCTCATCGAATTGCTGGACCTCGCCCTGATGCATCACGGCAATGCGCGATGCCAGCGTCATTGCCTCAACCTGATCATGGGTGACGTAAACAGTCGTCTTGCCGACGCGGTGATGCAGCTTCTTGATTTCGGTACGCATGTCGACGCGCAGCTTGGCGTCGAGATTGGAGAGCGGCTCGTCGAACAGGAACAGTTTCGGATCACGCACCAGCGCCCGGCCCATCGCGACGCGCTGGCGCTGGCCGCCCGAAAGCTGTCCGGGCTTGCGCCCAAGCAGCGGTTCGATCTGCAGGAAAGCGGCAACCCGCTTGACGGCCTCGTCCTGCTGCGGCTTCGGTACGCGGCGGCTTTCCATGCCGAAGGTGATGTTCTCGCGCACCGTCATTGTCGGGTACAACGCGTAGGACTGGAACACCATGGCGATGTCGCGGTCCTTCGGCGCAACCGAATTGACCAGCCTTCCGTCGATGCGGATCTCGCCGGAGGTAACAGATTCCAGCCCGGCGATCATCGCCAGTAAGGTGGACTTGCCGCAGCCGGACGGTCCAACCAGCGCGATGAACTCGCCGTTCTGCGCCTCGAGATCGATGCCCTTCAGCACCTCGACCGCGCCGAAGTTCTTGCGCAGCGATCGGATGGTCAATGTCGACATGCGATGCCCTTCTTGACGGACGGGACGATTGTCGACATGAGACAGGCTCCGCTCACTTGATCGCGCCTCACTTGATTGCACCTTGGGTCAGGCCGCGGACGAAATACTTGCCGCCGAAGAGATAGATCAGCAGCGGCGGCAGCGCGCCGATCAGCACGGCGGCGCTCATGACATCGTAGGCGCGTACATTCGTGCCGCTTGCCGTCAGCGCGACGAGGGCGGCCGTGATCGGCTGTTGCTGCCCGGAGGTGAAGACGACGCCGAACAGATATTCGTTCCAGATGCCGGTGAACTGCCAGATCACCGTGACGCGCCGGGCTTTGTCCACGACGTGATGGCAACGACCTTCATTCTGTTTGTGACCGGGCCCGCATATTCTGTGCTAGGAGCCGATCTCAGACGCCTTGGCGTCGAATTCTGCAATACTGATATGCCGCATGCGGTGGTTCTGCCCGATGGCCGGCATCTCGTCATCCGGCGCGACCGGGATGTTAATGTCCAAGCTCTGGACACGCTCGCCTCGGGCGATGGCGCGAATTACCGTCGGGATATGGAAGGAATCGAGAAGGATGCGGCTTTGCTGTTCGGCCTTCTGGGCGGGCGCCTGTGGAGCTTCGCGACACTCAAGCTGCTGTTGACGGAAGCCTGGCGGCGCGGTCCACTCGGGCTCAAAGCCGTGCTTGGCAATGCATTGACACCGGCCCGTTCCTGGCTGGAGTCGAGCTATCGCTCCGATGTCGCCAGGGCTCTATGGGCCCCTTGGTCGCTTCATGCTGGTCTTGGTCCCGAGGATGCCTTTTCTGGCCAGATAGGCAAAGTGATCGGGTTCTCGCTGGAGGCTGGCGGCTCGCCGATCGTCAAGGGCGGGGCGGGCAAGCTGCTCGCCGCCTTCTCGAAACTGATCGCGGAGCGCGGCGGAACGATCAGGACGCAGTCCGACGCGGTGAGCGTGATCAGGACGGGAGGTCGCGCCACGGGAGTGCGCGTTGCTTCGGGCGCGGAGTTTTCCGCCGCGAAAGGCGTCATCTGCTCGATGACGCCGACCCAACTCTACGAAAGGCTACTTGGCGGCGTCCAAGTCACGAACGAGCCGAATGCCGTCGCGAACTATCGCCACGGCAAGGGCAATTTCCAGATGCATTACGCACTCGACCGGATGCCAGCCTGGAAGAACGCCGAACTGGCCCAGGCGGCGGTGGTGCATCTCACCGCCGGCATCGACGGGGTTTCCAAGGCTTGCAACGAAGCCCTGCGCGGTATGCTCCCGGACCTGCCGACGATCTGCGTTCAGCAACCGCATGCGCTTGACCCGTCGCGTTGCCCGCCGGGCAAGGCCATCTTGTGGCTGCAAATGCCGGAGGCGCCCCGCTTCGTCAAGGGCGATGCAGCCGGCTTGCTGGGTCCGCCGGAAGACGCACGGTGGACCGAGAGTTTGCGCGAGGCCTATGCCGATCGGGTCGAAGCCATGCTTGCGGCGCATATCGACGGATTCCAGGAATCGGTAATAGCACGTCGAGCCTATTCGCCCGCCGATATCGAGGCCATGAATATTAATCTGGTTGGCGGCGATCCCTACAGCGGTTCCTCCACCATCGACCAAGCGTTGCTGTGGCGGCCGTTCAAGCACAGCGTCAACCACAAGACCGATGTCGAAGGTCTTTATCTGATCGGAGCCTCGACCCATCCTGGATCCGGGCTGGGCGGCGGTTCCGGGTTCCTTCTCGCGCAGCATCTGGCGGGATGACACGTACGACCAGGACCTGCCCGCCACCTGCGGCCGGAATACGAGCAAGCAGCGAGCCGCTTGGGTGTCCCGAAGGACATCGACATTACTTCTGGTGCTTTGCCTGGAATTCGTCGTGGAAGATGACTTCATCGAAGCGCAGTTTGAGGCCGTGCTTGCCTAGAAGCTTCTCCACGATTTCGTCGAGCGTTTCGCGATGCGCTTTTGCGCGAGCCCGAGCATAGGCTTCCCGCACCTCTGGCGCTTCGTCGGCCAGGATGAGGTTCATCCGCTCGATGATGTGCCGCTTCAGGTTTATGTGCTCGATATAGACTTCGCGCACGCCAACGTCCGCAAGCCGGCCGAACAACTGGTCCAGCAGTTCCGGCTTCTCGGCGAAATGCGGTAGGAGCGGTCCGACAAAGGCGAAGGTTGGAATCCTCGCCTCATGCAGGGCGGCAAGGGCGTTGAGACGATGCGAGCTGCGGGGTGCCCGCACCTCGAGCCACGGCTGATCTTGTCATCGGTCGTGGTCACGGTCATCCCGACATCCGCCCGCGGCAGGCGCGTCAGCAGGTCGATATCCCGCACGACCAGGGGGGACTTGGTTAGGATACGCACGATACCGGGTAGCGCTCCTCGGCAAGGACCGTGAGTATCCCGCGGGTCAACGGGTATCGGCGCTCGGGTCCCTGATAGGGATCGGTGACCGAGCTGAGCAGAAAGGTGCCTTCGCGCTTGTCGCGCGGCATGCGCTTGAGTTCTTCACGCATCAACTCGACGGCGTTCTTCTTGATGTAGACATATTCGCCCCAATCCTTGACGGTTTCCCCAACCGCCCGGCCCATGAGGCTGGCGTAACAATAGGCACAGCCGAGAATGCAGCCGGTATAGGGGTTTGCGACGTAGGAAATCGAGGGTATCTGCGATTTCTGGATGAAGCTTTTGGCCTCAGTCTCAACAATTCTCATTGTCGTACCTCAGAACGCAGATTACCGCGGCAACAACGATGTAAGGCGGCAACAGCCGCCTCACTGTCATTCACAGGGATTTCCGCTCTAGAACATCGGATTGTTGTTTGCGCGCGTGTCAGGCATTTGCATCATCGCATCCCAGTGCTCGACCAATTCGTCGTCCTCGACGCGATAGATATCGATAAATCTCCACTCATTTCCCACCATTTCGTAGCGTGTATGAAGAATGACAATATCGCCGTTCGCAATGACATGCTTGAACTCGACTTTTTGTTTATCAACTCCTTGCGAAATAAGCATTTGTACAAGTTGTTTTACTCCCGCAGGTCCATCAGCAATTGTTGGATTGTGCTGAACAAAATCCTTGCTCATGTAGTCGTCCACTGCCGAGATATCCAAATCGCCGAAAATTCGCTGGTAAGCGTGAGTGACGATTTGCTCGTTGTTCGTGTTCATTGCGAAGCTCCTTGGAAATGGGCAGGTGGTGAGAGCAGGGACGCTTTCGCTCCGCTGCCCTGGATGCAGCGATCTACTTGCCCCAGAACGCGTCTTCCTGCGCGGGATTCGAGGAGAACAGCCAGACTTCGACGATTTTGCCATCCTGCACGCGCAGCAGATCGATCCCGGGCTGGTCGAGCCTGGCGCCTTCACGCTGGGCGGCGAACTCGATCTCAATGGCAACCAGATTGCCGTTGGCGAGAAACCGGTGGGCATGGGTGATGGCGAAACTATCGCCAGCGACCTTCATCATGCCGCCCATCATGGCGCCGAATTCGGCGAGGCCGTTCTTGGTGCCCGAGAACTGGTTATTGCCCGGCTGATGCCAGATCACCTGCGGGGAAAGGAGCTACCAAGCGTGGCCTGGTCGCCCGTCTGGACGGCTTTGATGTAGCTCTTTGCGATATCGGTATTGGTCATTTTCGGTCTCTCATTTTATTGGAACCTGCTGCGGCGTGTCTCCCCCGCAGTTCATCAGAGTGGTAATAATAGGTGACATCCCATTCCGTCGTGGTTCATACACGCCGAAATTTGATACTTATCGGACATGTCCGATCGGGATTTGCGAAACGCGAATGACAAAGAGGCGAGTGAAGCTGGATCAACTCAATTACCGTCCGAGCGGACGCGAGCTGGATGTTGAGATATTCCATTTTTCGGACTTGCGGCGCCGCGTGACCTCCGAGCAAATCCTGGCGCTGTACCATTATTCTTTCCACACGCTGATCTGCGTGACCGAAGGTGCGGTCACTCAACTGGTGGACTTCCAGCCGGTCAATTGCGCGCCCGGATCTCTCCTGGTTGTGAGGCCCGGCCAGGTTCACAGTTTCGGAAACGATGAAGGTTGGGACGGGTGGATGGTGCTGTTCCGCGCAGAATTCTTGCCCTCCGAAACGCAGACGACCGCCGACCTGCTGCCCGTCCTCGGCTTGGACCGGCTACCCGATCATCTTTCTCTGTCGACTGCCGATTTTCATGCAATGAGCGAGGTGATCGCCAGGATGCAGCTGGACGCGGCCAGCGAGGCGCGATCGAAGGACATACATGCCCTTCTGCGATACCAACTTTGTGCACTGCTTCTGCGCCTTGCCATCGTGCAGGATAGGAACCTGGGCACCGACATTGCGACGAGTCAGAGCTTGCAGCGCTACGCCAGGTTCCGAGGGCTTGTCGAACCAACCTATTATGGCTGGCATCAGGTATCAGCCTATGCCAGCGCTCTCTCCTGTACCGAGAAAAGCCTGACGCGAGCAGCCGTGGAGGCGACTGGCAAGGGCGCCAAGCGTGTCATCACGGATCGCATCGCGCTCGAGGCCAAACGGCTCCTGGTCCATACCCGCAGGCCCATCTACCTCATCGCGGAGGGCCTCGGCTTCGCTGAGGCAACCAATTTCGCTAAGTTTTTCAGCCGCGAAACCGGCTTCACCCCGATTGAGTTTCGTAAGCAGTACAACCACTGATCGCGCTCAACACAGCACAGGACATTCGCCGGCCGGCAGCTTCGATGCGCTCTGCCACAAGCGCATTGCATCCGCCAAAGTCTCGGATCGTGAATACCGATTTCCTCGAGATGTCTCACGGTTTCCAGCAGGTACTCGGCCAGAGCATCGGCGATCTGGTCGGCAAAGCCGAGATGCCCTCATGCAGACAGTCGATTGCCGAAACGTTCTGCATCACAAGCTGCCAAAGTGCTCGACACGCAACGGTCAAAATGAACGTTGCATGGTGGAGACTTACCTGAACATGGATCCTCCATCCACGTCGAGTGCGGCACCGTAGACAAAGCTGGCAGCGTCAGAACACAGGAAAAGGATCGCGGCGGCCATGTCGCGGGGATGGCCCATGCGACGCATGGGCAGGTTTGCGGCGATACGATCCTTCAGCGCCTGGTCGATGTGCGAATGCATCGGCGAGTCCGTCGGTCCCGGATTGAGGGCATTGATGCGCACCTTCTTCCCCGCCATTTCGCGCGCGACGGACTTCACCAGCGAAAGCGTTCCTGCCTTGGATGCGGCATAGGCGGTATCGGCGATCAGGCCACCGCCGCCATGCACGCCGGCATCCGAAGCCACGCATACGATATTGCCGCCTTCGGGATTGGCCTGCATGCGCTGCACCGCTCCCTGGACGGTGAAGAAAGTGCCCAAAAGGTTGATGCCCAGAACACGCTGCCAATGCGCCCAGTCCTGGTCCGGTATTTTCTTAGCCGTTATGATGGCCGCGCAGGTGACGATGTTGTCGAGCCGCGGCAGGTGAGCGTCACAATAGTCGAACATGCGTTTGATGCTGTGGGGATCGCCCATGTCGGCCACGACGGTGTGAGGCTTGCCGCCCAAGGCATGGAGGTCGACCGAACACTGCTTCAGCCCGTCTGCGTCGCGGTCGCACATGACCACTTCGGCGCCCTTGGATAGGAATGCCCGGGCGATCTCCAGTCCCATGCCGCCGGCGGCGCCCGTTACCAGCACCGTGCGGCCGGCGAAACTGTCATCTGCATATGTAGCGTAGGCGGCGGTCATGTTTCCTCCTCGAAAAAGGCCGTCCCGTGTTGAAGATGGGAAATCAAGAAATTGCCGCCCGTCAGGCCTTGAGATGCAGTGTCACCAGCACGAAACATTCCCCACCGTCCTCGAAGCGGGCCGTTACACGCAGCCAGTTGCCGAAATGCGTCAAGCGCGCCATCGCCATGCCGTCGCGCCGGTTCGGCATGCGGAATTCGGTGCCCTCCGGCAACCAGCGCATCCCGTCCGGTGAGATTTCGACCCGTGCCTTCGGCACGGGACCGCCAGGCTCCTTCAAGGCCCGGACGAAGAAAATCGCCTCGCGCGCCCATCCTGCCTCATAAGGTTCACTGGCGGCCTCACCGCTCCATCGTTCGTTGCGCGCGACAATGGCGGTAATGCTCTCGGGCAGCATCAGAAATCCCCGGAAATGCAGATGGAATCGACATAGAGGAATGCCCGCTTGGCGACGTCGGTCTCCGCGAACACGCAGAAATTGAGCATGCACCAGAGGTTCTTCATGGCCGGAATGTGAATCGACTCGAAACCAGACAAATCGAAGCTACGGTCGTTGCAGCGCAGGGCGAGCGCCCGCATCGACTCCAGGTCGAAATCGAAACACAGATAGGTCCAGTTCACCTTCGTCGGGATCTCATTGTAGCAGAGGCGCTGCGCGCCGCCGGCAATGTCGAGCCAGCCCTCCGGCGCGAGATGATAGTGGCTGATCGTCTTGTTCTCGGTGCCGAGCGGGATAATGCGTTCCGTTTCACGCTTGTATTGCCATTTTTGAAGATGTTGGCCGTCGAGCGCATTGAGGAAGCGCAGATGCGGCATGACCCTGTCATCGTTGCTGTCCCGGTCTCCGCCTTGCAGATCGAACAGGAAGCCGACCGAACGCACATCCGTTTCCGACAGCTTCAGTTCGGTGGCCTCCGGCTTGAAGGTGAAATACATCTCGAACCGGATCGGCCCCCGTTTCCTGAACGTGTGGCGCTTGATGGCCACGTTGCGAGCGCCAGGTATCGGGCGCGTCGCGACTTTCAGGGCGTAGGATGAGTCCATGCCGCCGTGCGACCCGGCATCCCAGTGGCCGAGCGTCGACAGCATGGCGCTTGTGTGTTGCGCATAGCCCGGCAGCATGGTGTCGAGATCGTCCTCGTAGTTGCCGACGAGCTGCGACCAGCCGCAATGGCCGCGCGAGAAATCGTCGAAGGACAGGATTCGCGGCAACGGATCGAAGCGGCTGAGCGAGGGGTCCGCGCGCAACAGCGCAAGTCGCATTGCCTCGGTCATGTCCGCGGATGAAAGTGGGGTCTGGTTGTTCATCGGGTCGCTGGCCTCATTCGGCTTTCAGTTTCTTGACGGCTTCCCAGTCGATCTCGATACCGAGCCCGGGCCGGTCGGGAACGTCGAGCGTCCCGTTTTTCTGCCGGCGGCATCCCGGCGCGATGTCGGCCAGCGTGGTCTTGAACGGGCTGGCGTCGCACTCGCACTCCATCATTCCGAAATTCGGCATCGCGGCAGCCAGATGGACACTGGCGGTTTCGCAGACGATACCCGACATGCCGATATGCGGTGCGTAGCGGATGTCATGCGCCGCGGCGTAATCTGCCATGCGCCTTGTCTCGGTTATGCCGCCGGCGCGTGCCACGTCCGGCTGGAGGACGGATAGCGTCCGGTTTGCGATCAGCCGCTGGGCCTGGTCGAGCGTGAAATTGCTTTCGCCCGCCGCCAGCGGGACATCGCAGCGGCGGCGCAGTTCTTCGTAACCTTGCTCGTTCTCCGGCTGCAGCGGTTCCTCGAACCAGAAATAACCGTTCGCCGACAGCGCGCGGCCAACTTCGACGGCCTCGTCGAGCGTATAAGCCCAGTTCGCATCGACGCAGAGGCCGACCAGGTCGCCCGCACGCTTGCGCAGACGCTCTATCCGTTTGCAAGCATCGCGCACCGGGCGCGCCATCTTGATCTTGATGCACGGGAAGCCTTCGCCCAGATAACGATCCAGTTCGGCGTCGGCAGCCTTGTCATCCGTCCAATTGACCGCGGCGGCGTAGACATCGATGCGATCGCGGCCAACGCCTCCCAGGAGCTTGGCGATGGGCTGGCCGGTTGCCTTGCCGAGGATATCCCACAGCGCAATATCCACGCCGGCAATGGCCTCGATGAGCATGCCCCCTGCCTTGCCCGACAAAGCCCTGCGCATCGATTGCCACAACGCCCCGATGTTGCGCGCATCCTGACCGACAAGGCGGGGCTTGAGCGACGTCTCGATCAGGTCGGCATAGGCCTTGGGCGAAAAGCGGGCCAGCGTTTCACCGACGCCGACAATGCCGGCGTCGGTGCGCACTTCCACCAGCACGAGCGAGACCTTGGTGTAAGAGCCCCACGACGTCACCGTTGGTGCCGGCAGCGTCTGGCTAAGCGGGTGGGCGATCACCTCCACAATCTTGAGCGGTTCTGCCGCCATCGGCTCGCTGGGACGCATCGGCCTCACGCTTCTCCCATTCCACTGCCTTCCTCGAACTGCGAATTCTCTTAGCGCGCACTTTCCTGCTTAGCAACCAAAAAACTTAGTTGCTATGTTTGCGCGCAATATGCTACGGCATCGACGAAAGGGACCCTGAATGCCGACAGACGCCACACGCAAATCGATCTTCACAGCCAAACCGGCCAGCCCCTCGCGGCTTGCCGATGGCGTTTCGGACGCGATAGCGGCGGCCCTGGTTGATGGCCGCATAGCGCCCGGCGAAGCGTTGCCAACGGAAGGTGAGATCGCCAGGGAATTTGGCGTCTCAAAACCGATCGCACGCGAGGCGCTGCGCCAGTTGACGAGCGCCGGGCTCGTATTCACGCAGCAAGGCAAGGTCGCGCGGGCAAAGGCCCTTAGCGGCGAGCCGATGGAACGCATCTACGCCTACGCCGTACGGTCCAGCCTGAAGCGACTTCAGGAAGCCAACGAAATGCGTCGCGTCATCGAGACTGGCATTGCTCGCCTTGCGGCGGAGCGCCGCGACCCAGAGGGTATTGAAACGATGCGTCGGGCGCTTGCCGACATGCAAAACGGCCTCGGCAAACCGCGTGATTTCACCGAAGCGGACATTCTGTTTCATCTCGGTCTTGCCATGGCGACCGGCAATGCCATGATCCGCATCCAGATGGAGGGATTGCGCTCAGTGCAGCGTGAGGTCTCCGAGCTCTTCTCGCGGCGTTCCAACCGCAGTGAGGCCGACTGGCGCGCGACGATCGAGCGCCACGGCAACATCCTCAAGGCCATTGCCGCCGGCGACGCCGACCTGGCCGACAAGCGCATACGCGAGCACTTCGACGCGGCAGACATTGCCTCGTTCGAGGTGGTCGACAAGCTGGGTGGGTCGGAACCGTGAGCAGCGACCGCTTTTCGCTGGCAGGTCGCCGCGCACTGGTGACAGGTGCCAGCTCCGGCATCGGGCGAGCGGTTGCCATCGCCTTGGCCGAGCACGGCGCTTCGCTCGTTCTGCATCATCTGGGTGACGAAGATGGTGCGCGCGGAACCGCTGAACGGACCGGAGCGGACACGACGGTCCTGGAGGCCGATTTCACGCAGGCCGAAGCCGTGGCCGCCTTTACAAACGAACTTGAGGCCAGGGCAGGCGCGATCGACATCCTGATCTCGAACGCGGCGATAGAGCACCGCCGCGCCTGGGAGGAGATCGACAGCGGGCATGTCCACGAACATGTCGCCGCCAACTTCACCGCGCTGCTGACGCTGACGGCATCGCTCGTGCCGGCCATGGCCAGACGCGGCTGGGGACGCGTCGTGGCGACCGGCAGCATCATGGCCCGCCGGCCACGCTCCGAAACCGTGGTCTATGCCTCGCTGAAGGCCGCGCAACTGACGGCTGTCCGCGCCATCGCGCGCGACGTAGCTCCCCATGGCGTCACGATGAATGTGATCTCACCTGGCGCGATCGAAACCGAGGCCACCGCCAGTCGCTATGTGGACGCGTCGTTCCGCAAGGCCGTGTCAGCCAAGATTCCGGCAGGCCGGCATGGCCAGCCTGATGATCTCGTGGGTGCCTTCGTGTTCCTGTGCAGCGATGCCGCCCGGTACATCACCGGCGCCGACATACCTGTCGACGGCGGCTGGACCATAGGCGATGCGCCCGGTTTGCTGCCAGGAACAGCGTCCTGACTACGGCGCGCTGACCGCGGACCGAAGTGCATCGTTGAACCAATGGGAGGAAAAACATGAAGACCGCATTGAAACTTGCAGTATCGGCATTCACGCTGTTTGCGCTGTCTGCCCATGTCGTGGCGCAGGAACTCCGCGTCACGGTGTGGACGGGTAGCGAGGCGCACCTGAAGATGCTCGGAGGCATCGCGAAGGGTTTCACCGACACGCACCCGGGCGTCACGGTGAAGTTCGAAACCGTTCCGGTTGCGGACTATACGCAGAAGCTCACCTTCCAGGTTGCCGGTGGCAATGCACCGGATGTCGCATGGATGATGGAGGACGCAGCGCCCGCATTCGAAAATGCGGGGCTGCTGATGGACCTTGGCCCGACCCTCAAGGCGGCAAAAGGTTACGATTTCGACGACTTCTCGCAGCCGGCGATGGCACTCTGGCAGAAGGACGGCAAGGTCTTCGGCATCCCGTTCTCCACGTCGCCGTTCCTGATCTATTACAACAAGGACATGTTCGATAAAGCGGGCCTCGAAGACCCGAACCAGCTCGCCGCCAAAGGCGAATGGAACATGCAGGAATTCCAGGACGTCGCGAAGAAACTCACCGAGGCGAATCCCGGCAAATGGGGCTTCGAGTTCAAGGACGGGGAAGGCTACGCGTCGCGCATGACGCATGCCCTGCTGCCGCCTGTCAGGGCCTATGGTGGTGACCTATGGGCAAATGGGCAATGCGGGCTGGACAAGCCGGAGGCCGTCGCGGCGGTCAGGCAGCTCCACGACATGGTGTTCAAGGACAAGTCGATCGCGCCGCCGGGCGAACAGGGTGACTATTTCTCCGGAAATTCCGCGATGACCGTCAATCAGATCTCGCGCGCCTCCAAGATGCCGGAGGCCGGCTTCAAATGGGGCGTCGCCCCACTGCCTTCGGGTCCGGCCGGCGAGGCTCCCGTCATCGGACAGGCTGCCCTGACCGTTTTCGAGTCGAGCAAGAACAAGGAGCTCGCCGCGCAGCTGGTCGCGGAGATGACCAGCAAGGAAAATGTCGCCGTCATGGCGCAGTTCTTCCCACCGGCCCGCAAAAGCGTCTTGGAGAGCGGTGCCTTCGTCAATTCCAACAAGCTCATCCCGCCGGAGCAGATGAAAAATGTCGCTGCCGCAATCGCCAATGGCCGTGTCCACCCGTCGCACGAGAAAGTGCCGCAGATATTCGCCGCCATGGCGCCGCGGGTAGACGCGCTCTGGAAGCCCGACGCAAATGTCGAAGAGGCGCTCAAGGGCGTTTGCGCCGCCATCCAGCCCCTGCTCTAAAAGGGCCTGCCGATGGCGAAGCAGGCATATCGGGACACCATGGCGCGTGATCACCGCGCGCCGTGGCTGAGTCTGAAATATCGCGAGACGCTGGAGGCATGGCTTTTCGTCAGCCCGACCTTCGTCGGTTTCCTGATCTTCTTCCTCGGGCCGCTGATCGCCATCGTCTACTATTCGATGACCGAATGGAACCTGCTTAGCCAGCAATCCACGTTCGTCGGCCTGCGCAATTTCCAGAACGTGCTGTTTCAGAATCCGGACTTCTGGCATGTCGTGCGCAATTCGGTGGTCTTCGCCCTCGGTCTGGTTCCTCTGAACATGGCGCTTGCGCTGATGCTGGCGCTAGCGTTGTCGAGGCCGTTCCGCGGTGTCGTGTTCTTTCGCACCATCTTCTTTGCGCCGGTCGTCACGTCGGCAATAGCCTGGGCGATCGTTTGGAAATTCATGCTCCAGGGCGAAGGTGGCGCGGTGAACCTGCTGCTCGGCTGGTTTGGCATCGACGGGCCGAACTGGTTGCGCGAGCCCAATTGGGCGATGGCCGCAGTGATCGTGACGCGCGTCATCAAGATGGTCGGCCTCAACATGATTCTGTACATCGCGGCATTGCAGGCGATCCCGCGCGACTATGAGGAGGCCGCGACCCTGGAGGGTGCGTCGCGCTGGCAGATATTCCGCATGATCACCTGGCCGATGCTGGCGCCGACGACGCTCGTCATCATGGTGCTCACGACAATCGGCTCGTTCAAGGTGTTCGATCACATCTATCAGATGACCGGCGGCGGACCGGAAAACGGAACGCTCGTGCTAGCCTTCTACATTTACCAGCAGGGCTTCAAGTTCTTCAATGTCGGCTATGCGGCCGCGCTCGCCATGATCATGTTCGTCATCGTCATGGCGCTGGTCCTGGTGCAGGTGATGTTGCGTCGGAGGGAAATGGAATGACCTCGCGACAGACCGAAACCCTCTACCGCATATGCTGGACGATCGCTCTCCTGTTGCTTGCGGTGCCTTTCGTCTTCCCCTTCCTCTGGATGATTTCGGGCGGTTTCAAGAGCACGACCGAGATCTTCGGGTCGCCCACTCTTGTCCCGCGTGTCTGGCGCTTCGGGAATTTCGCCGAGGTTTTCAGGTATCAGCCTTTCGCAAGACAGTACTTCAACTCTCTCTACATCGCCTTCACGGTGACCGCGCTGACCCTGTTCATTTCGTCGCTGGCGGGCTACGCCCTGGCTCGCATGCGCTTCGCCGGCGCCGGGCTTCTGATGCTGTTCCTCGTCATGGCGCTGATGGTGCCGGAGGAAGTTACCATCATCCCGAACTTCTTTCTGATCAGGACGCTCGGCATGATCGACACCCACTGGCCGCTCATCCTGCTGCCCGTCTTCGGCCCGCAGGGCGTGGTGGCGACGTTCCTGATGCGCCAGTTCTTCCTGGCCTTGCCGAAAGAACTGGAGGAGGCCGGCAAGATGGATGGCCTGTCGCGCTTCGGCGTATGGTGGAAGATTGCCCTGCCGATGTCGCGCCCGGCGCTTGCGGCGGTTGCGATCATCACCTTCCTGCATTCGTGGAACCTCTTCCTCGAACCGCTGATCTTCCTCAGTTCGCTAGAGAAGTTCACCTTGCCGCTCGCCCTGTCCAACTTCAATGACAGCTATGGACTGCCGCTCTGGAACCTCCAGCTTGCCGCAACCAGCCTGGCCGTCGTTCCGATCCTCATCGTCTACTTGATCGCCCAGCGCCAGATCATCGAGAGCTTCGCCCTCTCAGGCGTCAAGGGATAAGGAAAATCTGCTATGACCAGGGTTCTGCTGAAGGACATCCGCAAACGATTCGGCGCCACCGAGGCCATTCGTGGCGTCGACCTCGAAATCGACGACGGCGAGTTCGTCGTCTTTGTTGGCCCTTCGGGATGTGGCAAGTCTACCTTGTTGCGCCTGATATCCGGCCTCGAACACATCAGCGAGGGCGAACTCAGGATCGGTGACCGGATCGTCAACGAAGTGCCCGCCGCCAAACGCGGCGTGGCTATGGTGTTCCAATCCTATGCGCTCTATCCGCATCTGACCGTCCGCGACAATATGGGCTTCGGCCTCAAGGTGCGCAAAGTGCCCGCCGAGGAGCGCGTCCAGCGGGTCGCGGAGGCGGCCGCCATCCTGAAACTCGAGCTGTTGCTCGACCGATATCCGCGCCAACTGTCGGGAGGCCAACGCCAGCGGGTTGCCATCGGCAGGGCCATCGTCGGCAATCCGGACGTCTTTCTGTTCGACGAACCTCTGTCCAACCTCGACGCGGAGCTGCGTGTCCACATGCGTTCCGAAATCGCAGCACTCCACCGCCGCCTTGCCACTACAATGATCTATGTCACTCACGATCAGATCGAGGCGATGACCTTGGCGGACAAGATCGTCGTGCTGCGCGACGGCAAGATTGAGCAGGTCGGCTCGCCGCGAGAGCTTTATGACAGTCCAAGCAATCTTTTCGTGGCGCAGTTCATCGGCAGCCCGAGGATGAATATCCTGCCGGCCGCACTCGCTTCGGCATTGTCGCCGGAGCTCAGAGTACCCGAAACCGCTGGATCACTTGGCGTCCGCCCAGAACACCTGACGTTGACAGCGTCCGAAAGAGCCAAGCTCAACGGAAAGGTGACCCTTACAGAATACACGGGAGCAGTGACACTTATCCACATTGAATTGCCTGACCGGACCTCCTGTCACGTCATGAGTGACGAAAGAAATCCGCTTGAGATCGGAAGTTGCGTAGGTCTGACGGCTCGACCGGGCACGCTGCACTTCTTTGACGAGGACGGTCGGGCATTGTGAAAGGCGGCGGGGCCGGCGGAACGAAACACCAGCATTCAAATCTCCACAGCAGCAATGTCGGTCTCGCGAATGCGCTCCGCGAAGAAGTCCGCTTGCTCCACTTGGCGCGCCGGCTGCGTTGGCGACGCTGAACGAACCCGCTGCGGGGATGGGCGCGTGGGATGAGGTAGAGATCACGAACCGGACGTCGCTCGCATTGAGGGTGGTTCGGCAGCGGCAGAGCATCACGGGCTTCTTCAACAAGGAGCCTGACCATGCCTCATGCATCGCGACGGCTGGCTGTTTCCGGGCGATGAAGTCCCTCCAAGCGGAAGCTAGTGAAGGGAGCAGCTCGTCTCCGCTAGCCAAGAGCCAGTCGGCGGGCACTGGTAGTGATCATGCCGGCATCAACGGCTTGACACGTTCGATAATGGCGGCGACCGCCTCCTTCGGGCTCTTGCGTCCGAGAACGGCGAGCTGCACTTCCTCGAGGAACGTCGACTGTGCGCGGGCGGCTTCGGGAAAAGCCGGGAAGGCCGATCTCGCATTGGCGAGGGCGGCGGCCTCGACCTTCGCCTGCGGCTGTGACTCTGTGAACGATGGGTCGGTATAGGTCGAGACGCGGACAGGGCCGTTGCCATTCCGTGCCATGCCGAGCGTCGCCGCCTTGCTCGACACGAAACGGATGTAGCTCCAGGAAAGCTTCTTGTCCTCTACGTTAGCGGGGATCGCCATCGCCCAGGATTCGACGACCGTGTGCATCTCTTGATCGTCGCCAAGCGTCTTCGAGCCGGGGAACTCGATCGCCTTGATCTTTCCCGGCGCCGTCGACTGCTCCTTATTGTTGAGCTGCGCATAGCGGGCAAACGGCAGCACGGCGAAGGCCGCGCGTTCCTGCTGCATCCATGTCACCATGTCGTCGTTGCGCGTCGTGGCGTAGCTGCGCGGGAGCGCACCGGCCTGGAAGAGGTCGGCGAGCACGGACAGGCCTTCTTCCATCGCCTCCGGATTGGGGACGACCTGGAACTGCTTGTCGATGAAATCGCCGCCGAAGGCGCGGGCGAACATGACGGGGAAGACGGCGAGGTCGCTCGCGAGAATCATGCCGACGACCGGCGTGCCGGACTTCGAAGTGAAGGTCAGCTTCTTCGCCTGCTCGACCAATTCCTCCAAGGTCTTCGGCGGGGCCGAAATGCCGACCTCCTGAAGCAGCTCCTCGTTGTAGAACAGCCCCTGCGTGGCGTGACGCACCGGGATGCCGACGAGCTTGCCGCCTACGGTCATCGACTGGCGCAGCCCCTCGGCAATATCGTCGAAATCCTCGATCGGCTCGACTTTCCGGAGGTCGTCGAGCGGCTCGAAGAGCGAGGCGATCTGCGATGTCATGCGGTTGTCGATGACATAGCCGACGTTGAAATCGGTCTCGCTCAGGCTCGCCTCCCGGAATAACCGGTCCTGGAGCGGATTGCTGTCGAGCGTCGTCCAGGAGATCTGGGCGTTGTTCTTGTCCTCCCAAGGCTTGATGACATTGCCGGCGGCGCCGGTCGTCAAGTTGGTTTGGTGGACGCGATGGCAAAGCACGTTCAGCGTCTTTACCTGAGCATGGGCCAACCGACTCAATGCGCCCGTCGCGCCGGCAGCCATCGCGGTCGTCAGCAGGGCTCTGCGTGTCATGTGCAAAGGCATTGTCTTCCTCCCTTTCTTGGTGACCTCGTCACCCCTTGGTCGCGCCAGCGGTCAGCCCGGCGACAAGAAACCGGTTCATCAGGACCACGAAGACGAGAACCGGCAGCAATTGGACGGTAGAGGCTGCAAAGAGCACGCCCCAGTCAACGCCATCGATCGAGCTGATCATCTCTGAAAGGACCAGAGGCGCGGTCTTGGCGTGGTTGGCGGTGAAAATATAGGCGAATAGAAACTCGTTCCACGCGAAGACGACGACGAAGACGGCGACGGCGAGCATGCCGGGCGCTACGAGCGGCAAGATGATCTTCACAAGGATCGTCAGCGGCCGCGCGCCGTCGAGGACAGCCGCCTCGTCGAGTTCGCGCGGCACTTGATCGATGAACGTCCGCATCAAAAGCGTACCGAGCGAGACGAAGAATGTCGCGTAAAGCAGGATCAGCACCAGATGGGTGTCGTTGAGCCCGAGCCGATTGACGACCGGGAACAGTGGCAGCGTCACGACAATCGGCGGGATCAGCCGCGATCCGATCAGAAACATCACCGATCCTTCCAGGAAACGGACGCCCCGATAGCGTGAATAGGCGAAACCAGCGAGCAAACTTGCCATGACGGCAAGCGCCGTTGCCCCGGTGGTGATGATCAGGCTGTTGACGAGCCCGTCGAAAAAGGACGGCCAGCGCCGCCACAGCGAGGCGTAGTGCTCGAAGGTCGGTTCGAAGAAGAGCTCTGGTGGAACCGCGAAAATCTCGCGACCGGGTTTGAACGACGAGAGCACGATGAAGCCGATCGGAAACAGTGACCAGACGACGATTGCCGCAACAGCGAGCGTCTTTCCGGCACCGATGGCGAGACGCTTAGAACGCATTGGCCACGGATTCCTTGCGCAGCCGCCATACATAGCCAGTCGCAAGCAGCAGCGAGATCACGACCATCATCCACGCCGTCGCGGCCGCCGTGCCGAACGCGTTGTAGCGGAAGCCTTCCTGATAGAGATAAACGGAAACGACCTCGGTCGTGCGCGCCGGGCCGCCCTGGGTCAGGAGCCAGACCTCGGAAAAGAGGCGGAAGGCGAAGATGTAGCGGAAGAGCAGCGCAATCAGCATCGCTGGCGTCAGAAGCGGTAGCGTGATGTTGCGGAAGAGCTGGAACGCATTGGCTCCGTCGGTACGCCCAGCCTCGTATAGCTCCTTCGGAACCGCGAGCCGTGCCGCGTAGAGAATGATAAATGTGAATGGCAAGTGCAGCCAGATTGTCAGCAGTCCGACGAGGATGAGGCCATGGGAAGGGATGAACGTCCAGTCGAGCGTCGGCAGCCCGGCGTATCGCAGCATCAGCGTGATCGGCCCGACGTCTGGATCGAACAGGAAGCGCCACATTGCGACCGCCGTCACCTCGCTGATAGCGTAGGGAGCGAGCACCACGACGAGCATGACACGCTGGAAGGGAAGCCCGGAGGCGAAAAGCAGAGCCAGGCCGAGGCCGAGTAGCAGTTCGATATGAACTGCCACGGCGACGACGAGGACCGTGTTCCAGATCGAACCCCAAAAATATGGATCGGTGAGGACGCGGATATAGTTATCGAGCCCAACGAAGGTTGCCGATTGGCCGAATGACGAGGCCTCGAAACTCAGCCACAGGACGAAGATGGCGGGCAGCACGATGATCCCAAGCACCAGGAGGTGCACGGGCGTCGCATAGAGATAGGCAGGCGAAAACGCGAAGCGCCGCCTCTTGGTCTCGCCAGCCGCTTCCGCCGCCCCTTCCCCCCTGTAGCCGGCGGACGCCTCGGAACCAAATGCCATTGCTCCTCCCTGAGCGGTTGCGCGTCAGCCGTCCGTGGCGGCAAGTGGAACGGTGCCCTCCACCGTCGTTCTGTACATCACCCGGCGGTATCCGGGATAATCGTTGATGGCTGTGTGAAGGACGTGGGGATTGTTCCACATCCCAAGCGTCTTCGGTTCCCAACGCAGCCTGCAGTTGAACTCGGGCCGAACTGCCCGCGCCATCAGGAAGTCGATCATCGGTTTGCTTTCGTCCTCCGTCATCCCCTTGAAGTTGGTCATGACACTGCTGACGAAGACATAGCGCCGGCCTGTCTCGGGGTGCCGGCAGATCACCGGGTGCTCCACGACG
Organism: Mesorhizobium sp. M0496; assembly: GCF_040321205.1. Classification (NCBI taxonomy): domain Bacteria; kingdom Pseudomonadati; phylum Pseudomonadota; class Alphaproteobacteria; order Hyphomicrobiales; family Phyllobacteriaceae; genus Mesorhizobium; species Mesorhizobium sp. M0496. The sequence continues at coordinate 30,598 of NZ_JAMYRC010000013.1, forward strand.
GCATTCTCGATCGCCTCGACATCGGACTTCACGCCGAGCCGGCTATGCGCCGCGTTGATCGCGAAGACACCGCGGCCGCTATGGACGCCAGTTAGTCCTCGCAGGATTTCGACGAGCTGCGGTGACAGCGAATCGTAGGCTTTTTCGAGACTGGAAAAGCAGGTGTCGCCGCCAACCGGCGGCACCTCTTCACCGTAGAGCATCGTGATGCCCGGCGGCTTGGCAAGCCAGGCGAGGTCCATATGCCAATCCTCGCCGATCACCTTGCCCTTGTCGTCCGGTTCACGCACGAAGCGAACGACATCCTCGAAGCCGTCGATCGGCTTGTGCACCGGATTGCCGCTGAACGGGCCGAAGCGGCGGGCGACCTTATGAACACCAACTGGATCAAGCTCCTGACCGCGAACGGCGAGGACGTGGTATTTGTAGAGCGCTCGGCGGACGTCCGCGAAGGCGTCCTCACTCGCACTCGCCAAATCGATTCCGCGGATTTCCGCACCCAGTGCTCCGGTAAAGGGATTGATCTCGAAACGGGTGAATTCGTCATCACGCAGCACCTGGACCTCCCTGTACGCGCCTTGTCGCCACTGAACGATGGCTGACTTACCTGTAAGTAAGTACCTCCGGCGTCAACAGTTGTCAACTCGCCCTCGTTTTTGATTTCTTGGCTTCTAGCCTCGACGCGAGCCTTTCCTCGCATCCTGCCAGGCTGCGCGAATGATGGCCGCCAGTACGGCGAAGGTCCTGGCGACCTCATCAAAGCTTCCGGTGTCCTGAGTCATCGGTGGGCAGGACAGAAGTGTGGTGCGCAGCATGTGCACGAGTTCGTCCCTGAGTGTGTCGGCGGAGAGGTCTCCGTCCTCCACAGCCTGGTCCACCGCATGGCGCAGGCTCTGTTCATAGACCCGGTTGACCCGCTCCAGGGCATGTTCCGCCGGTTCGCCGAGGACTGGGAGATCGTGGCGCAAGCGTGACAGCGGGCTCCACATGTTACGGGCTCCGTCCTCAGCGTTGAAACGTTTATAGAAGTGGCGAAGATCCTCGAGCTGCATATCGAGCCGGTCGAAGAACCGGACGTCGGGCGTCGTCCAGAAGCGCCTGATCCGGGTCTCGGCGTTCGTGGCGAAGTCGGCGATCAACTCCTCCATCAATTGACGCTTGTTGCCGAAGTGATGGTGGATGTTGGCTCGTGTCGTGCCAATCGCCGTCGCTATATCGCCGAAGCTGAAACCGTCGTGGCCGCGCAGGACATAGAACTCGGCCGCGATCTCTTTGATCTTGCTGCGGGTAGAATGCGCCTCGTCACCGGGAGGTTCTAAAGTGTTGGTTCTCATATCCATTCCAAACTCCATGCCGCTCGCCGTCGCGAAATCAGTATACGGACCGACCTTAAGCGGCCCGCAGCTGGGCACGAAACGCGGCGTGCGCCCCACTGTCACAATGTCATGGGATGGACGCGTCGTACATGGATCTCACAGAGGCTCACAGGCAACCGTCCCCTTTCGCCGCCTTTGAGCCCAGAAGATCAGCCCGAGCAGCAATATCGCCGGAACGGCAAACCAGTAGCGCGACGGTCGCTCGGCGGGCACCAGCACCTGATTGATCTCGTCGCCGGGTTGCAGGCCGAATTTGGCCGCCTGGCTGCCCAGCCGCACGACGCCCACCGTTACGCTGTCGCCAAGCGCGCTGACATCCAATCCTGCAGCCTTGAGGCGCTCCGTGGATGAATTGCCAGGCCCGAGTTGCAGCCTCACCAGCTTCGATATCTCGTCGCCGTTGAGATTCAATGTCGTCAGGCGCAAGCGAATAGCGCCTCCGTCGGCTGTTTGGTCGACAACATGGCCGAGTTCAGAGGCGGGTATTGCCTTATATGGTTCACTCACCTGATCAAGGAGGAAGCCCGGCCTGAACAGCGTGAAGCAGACCAGAAGCAGCGCGACCGTCTCGTACCAGCGGTTGCGGATCAGCAGCCAGTTCTGCGTCGCAGCGACAAAGGAGACCATCGCCGATGTGGACGTCACCACCATGGCGACGAAGTCGAACGGCCCTTCCAGGTCGATCATCAACAGACCGGTGTTGAAGATGAAGATGAAGGGCAAAAGGCCGGTCCGGATCTCATATTTGAAGCCCTGCAACCCCGTCTTGACCGGGTCGGCCCCGGAAATTGCCGCCGCCGCATAGGCAGCAAGGCCGACTGGTGGCGTCACGTCCGCCATCAGCCCGAAATAGAACACGAACATGTGGACCGCGACCAGCGGCACGGCGAGGTCATTCTGGGCCGCCAGATCGACAATGACCGGCGCCATCAGGGTGGCAACGACAACGTAGCTCGCGGTCGTCGGCATACCCATCCCAAGGATGATACAGATCACCGCAGTGAACAAAAGCATGACGATGAAGCTGCCGCCCGAGATGAATTCGACCAGTTCCGTCATCACCAGGCCGATGCCGGTGAGCAGGACGGTGCCGACGATGATACCGGCGGTGGCGGTAGCGATGCCGACCGTCGTCATGTTGCGCGCGGCGGCAGCCAGCCCACCGACCAAATCGTCGAGGCCGTGACGCCAATGCGACGCCAATTTGTGGTCTTTGCGAAAGAAGGCGGTTAGCGGACGCTGGGTGATGATCAGCGCCATCAGAGCGACGACGCCCCAGAATGCGGAAAGGCCGGGCGAAAGTTCCTCCACCATCAGACACCAGATCAGCAAGATCACCGGCAGCAGAAAATGCAGGCCAGTGCGCGCCGTCTCGCCGAAGTGGGGAATCCTGACGATTTCACCGTCCAGGTCTTCGAGCGGCAGATCGGGATGGCGGGCGCGGTAGGCAACAAGCCCCACATAGGTGGCGACAAGTGCGGCACTGATCATCCAGGTCGCGGCCGCGCCAAACACAATCTTCGTCCAGCCAATCCCGTAGTAGACGAGACCTGCGAGGATGATGAAACCGCACACGCCCATCAAGCCGCGAACCACACCCTGAAATGCAGTATTTGTACTTCTTGACGGCAGGCCCTTCAGCCCCATCTTCATCGCCTCGATGTCGACGATGTAGAACAGTGAGCCGTAGGTCAGCAGTGCGGGATAGAAGGCATGCTTGACCACCTCGGCGTAGGAAATGCCGACATATTCCGCGATCAGAAACGCGGCGGCGCCCATCACCGGAGGCATCAACTGGCCGTTGACGCCGGCCGCGCATTCGATGGCGCCGGCCTTCACCGCCGTATATCCGACCCTTCGCATCAGTGGGATGGTGAAGGTTCCGGTCGTCACCACATTTGCAATCGATGACCCCGAGATCATGCCGGTCAGGCCGGAGGCCACCACTCCAGCCTTGGCGGGCCCGCCGCGGTACTTGCCAAGCAGCGAGAAGGCAAGCTGGATGAAGAAGCCGCCGGCGCCGGCGCGCTCGAGCAGGGTGCCAAACAGCACGAACATGAAGACGACGTTGGTCGAAACACCGAGGGCGACGCCGAACACGCCTTCGGATGTCAGCCACATCTGCGAGGCCGCGCGCGGCAAGGTGGCGCCCTTGTGACCGAGCAATCCGGGCAGATAGGGACCGGCGAAGATATAGGCCAGCATGATAGCCGCGATGACAGTGATGGCCGGCCCAACGGCACGGCGGGCGGCTTCGAGCAGGATGAGGACGCCGACGATCGAGACGATGAGATCAACAGTGGTGGGAAGACCAGGCCGCTGGGCAATATCCTTGTAGAAGGCCACCAGATACAGAGCTGCCGCGGCGCCAGCGATGCCGAGTACCCAATCGGGCAGCGGCACGCGGCTGCGCGACGATGCCTTGAAGGCAGGAAACGTCAGCATTGCCAGGAACAGCGCGAAGGCAAGGTGGATCGATCGTGCGATGCCGTCGCTGACGACGCCGAAATTGACCAGGAAGGGAATGGGCGATGCATACCAGAGCTGGAACAACGACCACGCCAGCGACACGCCGAGGATCAGCTTCGCCGTGAGGCCGGTCGGCTTGCGCCCGCCAGTGTCGGCCTCGGCGACGATCTCGTTGAGCTTGTCGATGTCGATAACGGGTTGGTCAGGCGTTTCCACCCGCTGGCTTTGATCTGTCATCGTTCCCCACGCTCATTTTCGTCTCTTATGATTGCAACGCGAGGCGCCCGTCGGCGCCTCGCGTTGGCGCGCTTACAGCCAGCCCTTTTCCTTGTAGTAGCGCTCCGCGCCCGGATGCAGCGGCGCCGACAGACCAGCCTTGATCATCTCCTTGGGATCGAGATTGGCGAAGGCCGGATGCAGCTTTTTAAAGTCGTCGAAATTCCCGAAGATCGCCTTCACCATCTCATAGACCACGTCGTCAGGCGTATTGGCGTTCGTCACCACGGTGGCGCGGACGCCGAACGTCGTCACGTCGTCCGGATTGTTGGCGTACATGCCGCCTTTGATGGTGGCGACCGAATAGTAGGGATGCGCGGCCACCAGGGCGTCCACGGCTGGCCCGGTCAGCGCAATGAGCTTGGCGCCGCAGGCCGTTGTCGGGTCCTGGATCGCAGCGGAAGGATGTCCGACGCCGTAGAAGAAGCCGTCGATCTTGTTATCGCAGAGCGCGCTGCCTTGCTCATCCGCCTTCAGTTCCGCGGCCAGCGAAAAGTCGCCGAGCGTCCAGCCCATCTGCTTTAGCAATTCCTCCATCGACGAGCGCGTGCCGGAACCAGGATTGCCGACATTGAAGCGCTTGCCCTTGAAATCCTCGAATTTGGTGACGCCGGCATCGGGCCTCGCCAGCACGGTGAATGGCTCGGGATGAACCGAGAACACCGCCCGCAGATCCTTGAACGGCTTGCCGTCGAAATTCCCGGCACCGTTGTAGGCCTGATACTGCACGTCGGACTGTGTCAGCCCGAAATCGAGATCGCCGGTCTGGATAGAGTTCACGTTGAAGACCGAACCCCCCGTCGATTCTGTCGAGCAGCGAATGCCGGTCTCCTTGCGATCCTTGTTCATCAGCCGGCAGATGGCCCCACCGACCGCGTAGTAGACGCCGGTGACCCCACCAGTGCCGATGGTGACGAAGCGCTGCTCGGCCGCGTTCGACGGCAGCGCCAGCAGCATGCTGGCTGCGACGCCAATCAGTGTTTTCATTGAACTATGCATGGTTGTTACCTCTCTGGTGGGTTGTCCCGGCCTTGCGCCGGTGACGCTTTGAAGTTGACTGATGGTCCTGCGGCGCGCATTTCACATTGCCGATGCAAGTGCCGCATCGACCGCGTCGCCAAGCCGCTCGACGATCCTGTCGATATCCGGTTCGGTGATGATGAAGGGCGGCGCAATCAGCACATGATCGCCGCGAACACCGTCGAGCGTGCCGCCCATCGGATAGACCATCAGCCCACGGGCCATCGCCTCCTTTTTGATGCGGGCATGGAGCTTGAGCTTGGGATCGAAGGGCTCCTTGGTTGCACGATCGATCACAAGCTCGACGCCCTGAAACAGGCCGCGCCCGCGAATGTCGCCGACATGATGATGGTTGTCGAAACGCTGGCGCAGGCGCTCGTCCAGCCGCGTCCCCATCGCCTTGACGCTGTCGAGCAGGCCATCGCGACGGATCACCTCCTGCACAGCAAGACCGGCCGCCGCCGCCATCGGGTGGCCCATATAGGTATGCCCATGCTGGAAGAAGCCGGTGCCATTGGCGAAAGCGTCGAAGATATGCCTGCCCAACAGAACCGCGCCGATTGGCTGATAGCCGCCTCCGAGGCCCTTGGCGATGGTCAAAAGGTCGGGAGCGATGCCGTCCTGCTCGCAAGCATGCAGGGTGCCGGTGCGGCCCATGCCGCACATGACTTCATCCAGGATAAGCAGGACGCCGTAGCGGTCGCAGACGGTGCGAATGCGCTTGAAGTAATCGCCGACGGGCGGCACGGCACCCAGCGTGGCGCCTACGACAGGCTCGGCGACGAAGGCGATGACTTCGTTGGCGCCAAGTTCGAGGATCTTGTCTTCCAGTTGCTGGGCCGCGCGCGCCGCATAGGTTTCGTCGCTTTCGCCTTCCTGCTGGCAGCGGTAGGCGTAGCAGGGATCGATGTGATGGGTCTCGATCAGCAACGGCTTGAACTGGGCGCGCCGCCACTCGTTACCGCCGGTGGCGAGAGCGCCGAGCGTGTTGCCGTGATAGCTCTGTCGGCGGGCGATGATATGGCGCCGTTGCGGCTCGCCCTTCTCGACGAAATATTGCCTGGCCATCTTGAGCGCGGCCTCGATCGCTTCCGAGCCGCCGCTGACCAGATAGACGTGGTCGAGCCCTGAAGGCGCGTCCTCGACCAGCCGATCCGCCAATTGCTCCGCCACCTCTGTGGTGAAGAAGCCGGTATGGGCGTAGGCAATGCGGTCAAGCTGGGAATGGAGCGCGGCGATCACGTCGGGATGACCATGGCCGAGGCAGGAGACGGCCGCACTGCCTGATGCGTCTATGTAGGACTTGCCCTCGGCATCGAACAGTTCGATGCCCTTGCCCCGGACCGCGACTGGGAGCGTCGAATGGATGGCTCGATGGAGGATGTGTGTCATGGACTGTTTCTCAGAGCACTTTCTTCGGCGGACGTTGATTCAAATGGGTGTTGAGGGCGGCGCCCTGTTCATCGAAGCGGCGCAGCGCATCGACAGCACTCTCCCCTGCCTGTCCCGCGACAAGAGCGCCGAGGACTTCCGACACGATGAAGGCCGGCGTCATGGTGTGAAAAAAGGACGGACTGCTTGTCGGTACTATGACCAGATGATCGGCCAGTTGCGCCAGCGGCGCTACCTCGCTGTCGGTGATTGCAATGATGGGCACGCCCCGTCCCGCGGCAAACTCGGCCAGCTCGATCGTGAATCGCGTGTAGGGCAGCACACTGGCCGCGACAAGAACGTCGTCGCCCGTCGCATGACCGAGCGCGTCGCCATCCGTTCCGCCGATGCCATGCAGCAGGACCGACTTTTCGCCGATCAGCGACAGGATATAGTGAAGATGCCAGGCGACCGCGTGGCTTGATCGCAGTCCGAGGCAGTAGACGCGCTTTGCCGCGGTCAGCGCCTTGGCGATTGCCACCAGCCGGTCGATCGATTTGCTTTCGGCCAAGTAGGCAACCTGACTGGAAATTGAACGCATGATGTCGCCGGCCAGCGCATGATCGCCCTTGTGCTTTTGACTGGCGACCTGGATGCCGGCCTTGCCGGCAAACCCGATCTCGCCACCCCGGATCGCGGTGGCGTAGATCTCGCGCACCGTCTCGTAGCCATCGAGGCCGAGACGCTGGGCCAGTCGCGTCATGGTCGCCGGCTGGACACCAGCGTGCTTGGCCTGCTCGCGCATGGACAGCAGTGCGACATCATGCGGCCTGTCAAGGACGTACCGTGCCGCGGACCGAAGCTGCGCCGACATCCCGTCGAACGCATCGATGATCTGTCCTTCAAGCTCTCCCCGGTCCATGGGTATTGCTAGCGCGGCAGATCAGTGATTGCAACACATGTTTCAATATGATGAATTACTGATCCATATGAATCTTATAATGTTCGGTATCCCTCATTGAGCCTCACCAATAATCTCGGCCCGATCACTATTGCCGTTGCACCGAACGGTGGCCGTCGCACAAAGGCTGACCATCCGGCAATCCCACTGACATCGGCCGAGCTGGCCCGCACAGGTGCCGAATGCGCCGAAGCCGGTGCCGCCATGATTCATGTCCATGTCCGTGATCGAGACGGCAAACATCTCCTCGATGCCGATGTGTATCGCCAGGCGATCGCCGCCATTCGCGGTGCCGTTGGCAACAGGCTGATGGTTCAAATCACATCCGAGGCGCTCGGCATCTATGCGCCAGCCGAACAGATGGCCGTCGTGCGGGACGTGAGGCCGCAAGCGGTTTCCCTCGCGCTTCGCGAAATCGTTCCGGATTCCGCATCAGAACCAGAATTTGCAAGCTTCATGGCCTGGTTGCGTGCCGAGCAGATTTCCCCACAGATCATCCTCTATTCCCCCGAGGAGGCCGTCAGGCTGTCCAACTTGCAGCAGCGCGGACTTATCCCCTGGCCAGACGTGCCGGTGCTTTATGTTCTGGGTCGCTACACGCAGGGGCAGATTTCTTCTCCCTCCGACCTTCTGCCATTTCTCGCTCCGGAGAAGCCGCGCTTCACTCATTGGAGTGTCTGCGCCTTTGGCCGCAACGAAGCCGCTTGCGTGATGGCGGCCGCCCTGCTTGGCGGCCATGTCCGGGTTGGCTTTGAAAACAATCTTTTTCTCCCGAACGGCGGCATAGCCGCGTCTAACGCTGAACTCGTAGTGGCGACAGCACGGATAATTGCGGATTGCGGCATCAGGATCGCGTCGGCCGCAGAACTGGCGGCGAAATGGCTGGCCTCATTTCGCTGAGCGGAATGGCCAATTTTTGTAATCAAACATCATTGGCAACGTGATCTGCGATGTTGCGAATGGTGCTGCGCCGTTGGCGGGAAATATGACGTCAGCTCGAATCGGTCTCGGAATGGTTCTTCAGCATCGAAATTATCCGATGAACAACCTGCTGTTGGTCGCTCTTGACTCACCCAATCCTCAGTGTAGGCTCCGGTCAATAGGTCAGACCAATATGCCAATCGGCATAGCGATATCTGAAGAGAGGATTAGGCTGATATGCCGATCCAGGCCGTTGAACCGCGTCGGCTCTATCGACAGGTCGCCGATCAGCTCAGGCAGCTGATCGACTCCGGCGAGTTCGCCGTCGGCGACCGTCTGCCGACCGAGCGGGATTTGGCCGACCAATTGGGAATCTCTCGTCCGACAGTGCGCGAAGCATTGATCGCACTGGAAGTCGAAGGTCGCATCCGCATCCGCGTCGGCTCCGGCATCTACGTCACGGATCCGCCGAACACGGCCGCATCCGAAGCGGCAACGGACGAAGGTCCGTTCGAGCTATTGCGCGCGCGCGAATTCGTCGAAGGCGCGATCGCCGCCGAAGCTGCTCTCCATATTCGGCCGGCCGATCTCAAGCTGCTGGATGACGTGCTGCGCCGGATGGAGGCCATGCGCCACCCGAACAAAATGACCATCGCGCTTGACCGGGAATTCCACACGGCCGTGGCGGGCATTCTCGAAAACGCCGTGCTGGTGCGCTTCATCGGCGAGCTGTTCGACCAGCGCATGAACCCTTACTTCGAACGCCTCTCCACCTATTTCGAGAACAAGGATTCCTGGCAAATCGCCGCTGGGGAGCATCGTGCAGTGCGCGATGCGATTGCGGCGCGCGATCCCGAGCGTGCGAAGGCTGCCATGCAGCATCATCTGCGCCAGTCGCAGATCAGGTTCTCACGCAATTTCGATGAAAGATCCGTAGCCAAGGAGGTTACGCAATAGAGAGTTGGATTAGCAATCGGGCGGGGGAGCCAGATAGCCAACACGACCACAGGGAGGAATTTGGATGCTGAGAAAATACGCAGTTCTGCTGGGTGTGATCGCCGCGATCGTTATGCCGATGGCTTCGGCCTCGGCTCAAACGGTGCTGAAATGGGCCCATGTCTACGAGACGTCGGAACCCTTCCATACCGAGTCCGTCTGGGCAGCCGACGAGATCAAGAAGCGCACCCAGGGCCGCTACACAATCGATGTCTATCCGGCCTCCCAGCTCGGCAAGGAAGCAGACATCAACCAGGGCCTGATGCTCGGCACTGTCGATATCATCATTTCCGGATCGAGCTTCGCGGCGCGCGAATATCCGCCGATCGGCGTCACCTATTTCCCCTATACTTTCCGTGATGCCGACCATTTGCTGAAATACACCAAGAGCGACGTCTACAAGGCCCTGACCAAGGGCTACGAGGACAAGACCGGCAATCACATCGCTGCCACCACTTATTATGGCACGCGGCAGACCACCTCGAACCGGCCGATCGCCAAATGCTCCGACATGCAAGGCCTAAAAATGCGTGTTCCCGACGTGCCGGCCTATCTCGCCATGCCCCGTGCCTGCGGTGCCAACACCGCGCCGATTGCCTTCGCCGAGGTCTATCTGGCGCTGCAGAACGGCACGGTCGAGGCCCAGGAGAACCCGTTGACCACCATTGAGGCAAAGAAGTTCTACGAGGTGCAGAAGAACATCGTGCTCACCGGCCACATCGTCGATCATCTCAATACCATCGTATCAGCGTCGCGCTGGGCCTCGCTTTCCGATGAGGACAAGAAGATCTTCACGGAGGTGATGCAGGAGGCCGCCGCCCGCGCCACGGCAAAGATCGTCGCCCGAGAAAAGGACCTGGTGCAGGTATTCAAGGACCGCGGCATCAGCGTGACGGATGTCGACAGTGCCGATTTCGAGAAGAATGTGCTGGAGAAGGTCAGCTTCGAGGAGTTCGGCTACAACAAGGCTGATTGGGAAGCGATCCGCGCCATCAAATAGGGCAGCGGGAAATCGGATGCTCATCAACGAGGATAGAGCGGCAATCGGATTCGCTGCTTTAGCCTGCCCATCCGTCCGGCTTCACGTTGTGCCGGACGGCCTTTCCAATCCTTGACGACCCACCAGCTTCGGGAGCCCGCGCGATGGCCGAGGAACACCACACCGAGATCACCGTCGAAGAGATCGCCCATGCCTTCGAGGAGGTGCCGGTACACGTCGACCTGTCGGACCACGGCATCGAGGACTGGATCACGCTAGCCGTGTTCTGGGGCATGGTCGTCTGTGTCTTCCTGCAGTTCTTCACCCGCTATGCGCTCAACAACAGTCTTGCCTGGACCGAGGAGATCGCCATCAACGCGCTCGTCGTCGTCGTCTTTCTCGGCGCCGCCATGTGCGTGCGCCTTTCGCGCCATATCCATGTCGACGTGCTCTATCACTATCTGCCGGAACGGGCCGGCCGCTGGCTGGCACTCGCCGTCGATGTTATCCGCATCGCATTCTTCGCCTACGGATCCTGGCTGATGTGGCGCTACGTCACGATCGTGGCGCATGAGCGCATGGTCACCGTGAACCTGCCGCGGCGCTGGTTCTTCTACGCCGTCCTGGCCGGCTTCGTACTGATGCTTCTGCGCTCGATCCAGGTCTTTATCGGCAATTACAGGCGCGGCTACTCAGTGCTCGAGCGTCCTGGTGCGTTCGAGACGGCAGGGGTCTGAGCGATGCTGCTTCTGGTCGGAGGTTTCATTGTCCTGATGCTCATTGGCGTGCCGGTCGCCGTTTCGACGGCGGCCGCCTCGATCCTTTACCTCGTCATCTACGGCGTCGCGCCCGATATCATCGCAGCCCAGCGCATGATTGCCGGGGTGGAGAGCTTTCCGCTGCTCGCCGTTCCCTTCTTCATCCTGGCCGGCAACCTCATGAACATCGCCGGCGTCACCGGGCGCATCTATTCCTTCGCCCTTGCCCTGGTCGGCTGGATGAAGGGCGGCCTGGCGCAGGTCAACATTATCGGATCGGTGATCTTTTCCGGCATGTCGGGCACCGCGCTCGCCGACGCCGCCGGCATCGGCACCATCGAGATCAAGGCGATGAAGGATCATGGCTACCCGATCGACGCCGCGGTCGGGGTCACCGCCGCTTCCGCGACGCTCGGGCCGATCTTCCCGCCCTCGCTGCCCTTCGTCATCTACGGCATGATGGCCAATGTCTCGATCGGCGCGCTGTTCATGGCCGGCATCCTGCCTGGCGTGGTCATGACCGTGCTGATGATGATCACGGTCGCCATCTTCGCCTACAGGCGTGGCTGGGGCTCCGATACGCCCTTCGAGTTTCGGCGGCTGGCCGAAGCGGCGGGCGAGGTGCTGGTGGTGGCTGCCTTTCCGGTTGCCTGCTATGTGCTCGTGCAGCTTGGCCTGTCGATCAACATCGCGGTCGGTATCGCGCTGCTGGTGCTGATCGTGGCCGACTGGTATTTTGACTTCTCCGCGGTCATGGCGCTGATGACACCGGTCATCCTGATCGGCGGCATGACGATGGGCTGGTTCACGCCGACCGAAGCGGCCATGGCGGCCGTGATCTGGTCGCTTTTTCTTGGGCTGGTGCGCTACCGTACGATGACGCTGCGGTTGCTCGCCAAGGCCAGCTTCGACACGATCGAGACGACGGCGTCGGTACTGTTCATCGTTACCGCCGCATCGATCTTCGCCTGGCTGCTCACCGTCAGCCAGGCGGCACAGCTGTTTTCGAACTTCATCTTCGCGCTCACCGAAAATAAGTGGGTCTTCCTGATCCTGGTCAACATCCTCATGCTGGTGGTCGGCTGCTTTCTCGATACGATCGCCGCGATCACCATTCTGGTGCCGATCCTGCTGCCGGTGGCCGCCGTCTACGGTATCAACCCGGTGCATTTCGGGTTGATCATGACGCTAAACCTGATGATCGGGCTTTTGCACCCGCCGCTCGGCATGGTGCTGTTCGTGTTGTCGCGCGTCGCCAAACTCTCGGTCGAACGCACCACCATGGCGATCCTGCCGTGGCTGGTGCCGCTTATCGTGGCGTTGCTTCTGATCACCTTCATACCGGCCATCACGCTCTGGCTGCCGACTGAGATGGGACTGATCCGGTGAGCGGCCAGGCGATCGCGGCGACATTGTTCGGCCCGCAAGACCTGCGTGTCGTGGAACATCCGCTCGGCCCGCTGGCGCCAGGGATGGTGCGGGTGCGCTTTGGCGCGGGCGGAATTTGCGGCTCCGACCTGCATTATTTCCGCCACGCCCGCACCGGCGATTTCGTCGTTACTTCGCCGCTGATCCTTGGTCACGAAATCGCTGGCGAGATCGTCGAGATCCACGGTGCGGCACCTGGCCTCAGCGTCGGCGACCACGTCGCGATCAATCCGTCGCGCTGGTGCGGGCATTGCGCGCGATGCCTCGAAGGCCGCGCCAATCTCTGCAAAAACATCTATTTCATGGGTTCGGCATCGAAGACGCCGCATATGCAGGGCGGGTTCGCCAGTCTGTTCGACGCCACCCCCGCGCAATGTTTCAAGGTTCCACTTGATGTGGCCTACCAGGCCGCCGCACTTGCCGAGCCACTGGCGGTCAGCCTGCATGCCGTCGCGCGGGCCGGCGACATCAAGGGCCGCAACGTCATCCTGTTCGGTGCCGGCCCCATCGGTCTCTTGACCATGCTCGCGGCCAGGCTTGGCGGCTGCGGCGAGCTCACTGTTGCCGACATATCAGCCGCCCCGCTCGCCTTCGCCCGCCGGTTTGGCGCAGACAGGACGATCGACCTTTCCGGCGACGACGCCGAGCTCCAGGCGCTCGCCGCCGACAGGTCGCTCGACGTGGCGTTCGAGGTTTCAGGCACCGCGGCGGGCCTTGCCGCAGCGATCGCCAGCGTCCGGCGCGGCGGCACGGTTGTCCAGGTTGGCAACCTTCCAGGCGGCCAGATTCCGCTGCCGGCCAACGCGGTGATGGCCAAGGAGATCGATCTCAAAGGCACTTTCCGCTTCGGCGCCGAGTTCGGCCGGGCTGTCGATCTCATCGTGCGGGGCGACGTGGACGTCCTCAAGCTCGTGACCGCCGAGCACGCCCTGTCCTCCGCCCCCGATGCTTTCCGTCTCGCCGCCGACCGCTCACAGAGCGTCAAGGTCATGCTGACCGCGGAATGATAGAGGCGAGCCTGATTGTGCAAGACGCGCTGAGGGACCAAGAACGGTCTGATGAGGCCACGACGACGAGTTCGAGAAGAATTGCGGGGTGGGCGGCGAGAGGGCACGGCTGGCTCTGACCTCTTCGACCCGCCGAACCTTCTGGTGCTGGCGAGTTCGACATCGCCATAAACGAGATGCCGATCACAGCGCTGTCGCGATATGAGGGCAGCGTGCACTCGCACGACCGCCATTTTCTGGCGGCACCTTCGAAGCCGGGCAAGAACTGACGATCTACTTCCTGTATCCATCAAGTCTCGCGGCACGTTCGAAGCCCTGAACAAGATGCTCGCTGTCTTCCGGGAACTTTCCACGCGCTGCAAGAATTCCATGCCTATCCAGGTGCGCTTTGTGAATGCCGCCGAGGAGACCGATCTTCCGGGCAGCGTACCAAATCACCGCGACAGCCGACCCTCATCGTCGACAAGGGTCAGGCGAGAGGGCGGGGCATGTCCCCACGTCCAGAGCACGAGATTGACATCGTCCGCGGTCGCGCCCAGCGCAAAGCTCCTGACGAGTAATCCGTGATAGCCAAGGCCGATCAGTCTTCGGGCAAATGCCTGCGTCACTGCCTCACCGGTCGCCTTCATCTGGTCGCGCCAGGAGCTATCGGCAAGCGCGCCGGCATCGACACTCTCGGCCAAAAGCGCCTGTTCGTCCCGGCTGTCGAAGACCTGCTCGATGTCTGCATCGTAGGAGACTAGCGTGGTCGGCTGCAAATTGCCGACCTGATTTGCTTCCCGCAGCGCAGTGATCACGGAAAGCGATGTATAGAGTGCGGGAGTGCCCTTCGGATTGAATCGACCGCCGTAAAGCTCAGCACCGCGACCCGAAAGCGACGCACGCGCGTAAATGGGGTTTAGCGCCCGATAAAGCTTGCCTCGATACTGCATTCACCGGGTCAGGCGTGGATGCCGGCATCGACGGCGTCGATATAGTCGAGCACCTCGTCAGCCCGACCGCCACGGACCAGTTGCATGGCCGTCTGCCCGGAAAAGCCGGGCAACGGTTCGGACCGATACCATGCATAGGCCATGAGCGCCGAGCCGAAGCGCGGCTCGACCTTATTGACGATCTCCACCATTTCGCGCAGCCGGCGCTGGGTTTTGTCCGACCGAACGCGGTCCTTACGCTGGACGGCGTCCTTGCCGAGGCCTGCGGTCCTCGCAACCTCCTCGCTGGTCGTGCGGAGAGCCTCCGCGATCTTGCGCGGCGCGAAAAACCCATTGTCGGAATATTGAACTAGGCCCATCAGCTGCTTCCTATGATTGACGCATGTATGACGCAATATAGCGTCAAATCTGGCGGCATTCAATGGCCGGCAGTCTCGCTGCCGCCTTTGAGCCTGCGTTCCTGCCTCTGGGACGAAACTGTATCACCCGTGCGGATGGTGCCTCGCCACGCATCAGCGCAGCGATGTGGTCGCCCACTCCGTTCGCCGCATCGATCAGCAAGCTATCCACGCGTTTCAGAATATAGCCGCCGGTCACCCCGCTGAGCCGATGCCCCAGCATCGCGGCAATCGTCGGAATCGTAGCCCCGAGCTGTTCCGCAACGCCCGCGAAGCTATGGCGCAAACTATGCAAAGTCACGGCATCGAGCGGTCCGACCACGGGAAGCTTTTCGTCACGGCACCCGGCCGCAGCTGCCTCAGCCGAAAGGCGTGCCGTTTTTTGAACCATCTCCCAGAGGCCAGGTAGCCCCTGGTAACCCGCTTGCTCAGGCCCGGCGGCAAACACGTAGTCCGAAATCGGCTCCAAACTGTCGATCATCGCAAATGCAGCCTGGCTGAGCGGCCGCAAGGATGGTCCGGTCTTGGTCTCGCCAAGGGCGAGACAAGTTCCCAGAGAATCTACCTCGTCCCAGCGCAATTGTTGACATTCGCCACGTCGGACACCGCTCAGCGCAATGAAGCGAATGGCAGCGATTCCAATCTGGCTGTGCCTAGGTGCGCCGTGGCGATCGCGTTTCTGCTCAAGTGTATGAAGGGCCTCTGCCAGCGCGCGATACTGATCGCCGGTTAGGAGTGCCTTCTTCTGCGCATCCGCAAAACGACGCACACCGCGCACCGGATTCTGCTCGACATGCCCACTATCGATGCCCCAGGCAAAGATCGCACCAAGAAGCCCTAGTGTGCGAGTCAGCGCACCCTTGCCGCCTTTCACGATCGACCGACGCCGTGGCCCGAGTTTTTCGTCTCTGACGGTCTTTCCGGTTACGACGCCTGTCTTGAACAGCTCCATGTCCATTCGCGTAACCGCTCTGGCCTTGAGCTGTCCCAGCAGAGGCTTGATATGCGCCTCAATGCGGGAACGATCCGTTGACAGCGTGCTGTCTTTCTTGGGGAGTCCCTTGCGGCCAAGAACCAGGCCGGCCGAGGCGGCCTCCATGTAGAGCTCGCAGAGCTGAGAGACGGACATCGCATTTCGCAACTCGTGCCGAAGCGTCGCCGGATCCTTGCCTTCCACGACCTTGGCCAGCTCGATCTTCGCAAGGTCACGTGCGCGCTCCGCGGTCAGTGGACCATAGGCGCCAATCTTCAGCCATCGCTGGCGTCCACTGTGGGTGCGGAACTTGACCACAAATGTCTTTCGCCCGGATGGGAACACTCTGACGCCGAACCCTCTGAGCTCGGTATCCCAGTAAAGGGTTCCTGTCTTGGTGCCATCTGACCGAAGGCTCTCGATTGCGCGTTTGCTAAGCTTGGGCATCTTGCCTCCAGGGTCCTCCACGTTGCAACCATAGTGCAACCAAATGGGAGCAAGCTCAAGGCAAAAAATGGATATGCCCGGCGACGTGATGCGCCGTATCATATTGGTTTAATAGGAGATTTGGATACTGTAGCGCACCATAGCGAAAGCGATATAGCGCCCTCCGAAGGCAGAGGTCACAGGTTCGAATCCTGTCGGGTGCGCCAACTGCTCAATTTGCGTTAGCCACCACCCCCCTCACGCTCTCCCGCTCCACCAGCGGACACTCCAGCTTCGTAATCGGATACCGCCCCCGTCCAGGCGCCGCCGGCGCTTCCAGCTGTTCGATCGCCCATTGGCCCATCGCCATGTGCGGCAGGATCGAGGTTGTCAGCGGCGGGAACAGATGCCGGGCGATTTCCTCGTCGTCGTAGCCGACGACGGAAATGTCCTGCGGAATGTGCAGGCCGGCTTCCTTCAGCGCTTCGTAGCAGCCGATCGCGGTGCGGTCGTTCTGGCAGAAGATGGCGGTCGGGCGGTCCTTCAGTGCTAGCAGCTTGACGGTCGCGGCGTAGCCGGCGCTGGCCGACCAGTCGCCCTCGACCACCAGTTCGGGGTCGAACGGGATGTCGGCGGTGGCGAGCGCGCGGCGGTAGCCCTTCAGCCGGTCTTGCGCGGCCTGCATCCACGGCTCGCCGGTGATGGTGGCGATGCGGCGGTGGCCGTGGCTGATCAGGTGGCGGGTCGAGCTCTGGCCGCCGGCGATCTCGCTTGGCACCACGGCCGGGAAGGCATAGTCCGCCGTGTAGCAGTTGAGCAGGATCACCGGGATGTCGAGGCCGTAGAGATAGTCGGGCGCTGATATCTCGCGGGTGAAGATGGTCATGTAGATCAGCGCCGAAATGCCCCGCTTGGTCAGCGCTGCGATGGCGCGCGGCTCCATGACGGAATCGCCCAGCGTCTGCGCCACCAGAAGCACATTGCCGGCATTCCATGAGGCCTGGCGCGCGCCCTCGATGGCGACCACGGCTTCCGGGCTGGTGGCGAGCTGGTCGACGGCGAAGCCGATGACGCCGTCCAGTCCCTCGAACGCCGGAAGCGGCGGGTGAAGTGCCTCGAAGGCGGGCGCGGTATAGCCAAGGGTCCGCGCGGCCTCGATCACCCGTTCGCGGGTCTGCTGCGACAGCTTGATGCCGGGCGAGTTGTTGAGCACGAAGGAAACGGTCGCCTGCGAGCAGCCGGCGGCCCTGGCGATATCGGTCATGGTGACGCGGCCCCTGGCGCTCTTCGCCGGCGCCTTGCGGCGTCTCGCCGTGTCGATGGTCTCGCTCATGTCACTCCCAATCCCCGGTCTGTCTAGCGGCGACCTGTCAGGTCGACAAGATAGCGTGACGTTGTCGATTTATAGAGGTCGCCACGGGAATTTATATCTATTAGTACCTTCAAGGTCCATCCGTCATTCATCTCCACACAACCCTGAATACAAATATTATAAGGCTTGGATCCTGGCGCAGCCGGGGCGGCGGCTCGTTGGTAGATGCGCCGCGAAACCGCAATCATGCCCTCTGATGTCGCCCCAAACTAATACTGTTTACTAATACAAAAATGCGCTGTACCGTCAATCCGTCGCGTCCGGCCCGACTGGCCCGGAGGCGGTGGGAGAGTACGAAAATGGCCCGATGGCGAGCGGATATTACCTCCGCGAGCTATGTCTCGGATATTGTGATATGTCTGACAAATCGGACTATTTACGAATGAAGGATGAGTCTCTAAGGTCCGCATCGTGGCTGGAACGGCGTCATTCTTTCGTTGCCGGGAACCCTTTGAGGAGGAGGGCGTCCAAGCTGCAAACGGCAAAATCAGGTCAGTGCAAGATCGGTCAGTCTGATGACTGAGCCAAATGGGAGGTTGAACATGAAATCCTTGATACGAAATGCATCCGTAGCCACCGCGGCGCTGCTGCTTGGCCTGTCGGCCACGGCAATCGCGCGCGCCGACGACAAGCCGACGTTGGCCTTCGTCGTCAACGGCGCTTCCGATTTCTGGAAGGCCGCCGAAGCCGGCGTCAAGAAGGCGCAAGGCGAACTGCCGGACTACAATCTCGAACTCAAATATCCCGAGCAGTCCTCGGTCGCCATCCAGCAGCGGCTGATGGACGATCTGGTGACGGCGGGCGTCAAGGGCATCATGGTCTCGGCCGTCGATCCCAAGACCTCGACCGACGGGCTGAACAAGATCGCTTCGGAAACGGCGCTGTTCACCACCGACTCGGACGCCCCGCAGACCAAGCGCGTCGCCTATATCGGCTCGTCCAACGTCGATGCCGGCAAGCAGGCGGCCGAAATCGCCAAGAAGGCGATGCCCGATGGCGGCAAGTGCCTCGGCTTCGTCGGTCTGCTCGGCGCCGACAATGCCAAGGAGCGCATCCAGGGCATGAAGGACGGTCTGGCCGGCACCAAGATCGAGCTGATCGACGTGCGCGGCGACGACATCGACCAGGCGCGCGCCAAGAAGAATGTCGAGGACGCGCTGGTCGCCAGCCCCGACGTCACCTGCATGGTCGGCTTCTACTCCTACAACACGCCGCGCATCTATGAAGCGCTGCGCGATGCCGGGAAGCTCGGCTCGATCACCGTCGTCGGTTTCGATGACGATCCGATCACGCTGGGCGGCGTCAAGGAAGGCACCGTTGCCGCAACCGTCGTGCAACAGCCCTTCGAATGGGCCTATCAGGGCATGAAGCTGATGGCTGCCTATCTCAAGGGCGACAAGTCGGGCATCCCGGACGGCAACCTCATCATCATCCCGACCAAGATCATCGGCAAGGATGATGTCGACGCCTATGCCGCCAACCTGAAGGCGATGGCCGGAAACTGATCGTCGTCGGCGCCGCCCCTCATCCGCCTGCCGGCACCTTCCCCCCGTATAGTGACGGGGAGAAGGGACGCGCTCCAACGCTGGCAATCCCCCTCTCCCGTTCTTCACGGGGAGAGGGTAAGGGTGAGGGGCAGCGCCAACGCCTCGCTTTTTATTGACGGGTTCGATCAGGCCAGTCAGTCTGCGAGATCGCCAATCGCTGTCAGGCATGATGAACTATTCCGACACATCCATCGCAGCAATCACGCCGTTCCTCAGCCTTGAGAACGTGCGCAAGACCTATCCGGGCGTCGTCGCGCTCGATGGCTTCTCCATGGAGGTCAGGCCAGGCGAGGTCATCGGTCTCGTCGGCGAAAACGGCGCCGGCAAATCGACCTTGATGAAGATCCTCGGCGGCGTCACCACGCCGGACACCGGCACGATCACCGTCGATGGCACCGCCCACAAGGGCCTGACCGTCGAAGCCAGCCTGGGTTCGGGCATCGCCTTCGTCCACCAGGAACTCAACCTGTTCGACAATCTCGATGTCGCCGCCAACATCTTTTTCGGCCGCGAGCCCTTGCGCGCCGGGCCGCTCAGGCTCGTCGACCGCGCGAAACTGCGCACCATGGTGGCGCCGCTGTTGAAGCGCGTCGGCGCCAATTTTTCCGCCGACACACCGGTCGCGACCCTATCGCTGGCGCAGCAGCAGATGGTCGAGATCGCCAAGGCGCTGTCGATCGAGGCAAGGTTGGTCATCCTCGACGAGCCGACATCGAGCCTGCCGCTCGCCGAAACCGACAAATTGCTCGACGTCATCAAGGCGCTGAAGGCCGACGGCATCAGCGTCATCTTCATTTCGCACCGCCTGCACGAGGTCGAGCGCGTCGCCGACCGCGTCGTCGTGCTGCGCGACGGTATGCTGGCCGGCACCTTGCCGAAGAGCGACATCGGCCACGACCAGATGGTCAAGCTGATGATCGGCCGCATGCTGAAGGAGCGCGAAAAGGCATCCGAAGCCGCGCGGGCACCGGGCGCCACGGCGCTGTCGGCCAAGGCCATCCGCACTCCTGCCTACCCCGGCCGGCCGGTCGATCTCGACGTCAGGCGCGGCGAAATCCTCGGCCTGGCCGGCCTTGTCGGTTCCGGCCGCACCGAGCTGGCGCGGGTGTTTTTCGGCATCGACTCAAGCCTTGGCGGCGCGCTCGAGCTCGACGGCAAGCCGCTCGTGCTGGCTTCCGCGGCGGATGCCGTCGCGCATGGCATCTTCCTGGTGCCCGAGGACCGCAAGCTGACCGGCATCCTGCTCGACCTGTCGATCGCGCAGAATATTTCGCTGCCCAATTTGCCAGCGCATGCGCGGCGCTCCCTGGTTTCGGCCAGCGCCGAAACCGCCACCGCCGAGAAGCAAAAGAAAGATCTCGGCATCAAGGCGCCGTCGGTGCAGACGCGCACCGGCACGCTGTCGGGCGGCAACCAGCAGAAGGTCGTGCTCGGCAAATGGCTGGCCATGAATCCGAAAGTCATGATCCTCGACGAGCCGACGCGCGGCATCGACATCGGCGCCAAGGCGGAAATCTACGGGCTGATGCGTGCACTCGCTGATGCCGGCGTCGCCGTGCTGATGATCTCCTCCGACATGGAAGAGGTGATCGGCGTGTCCGACCGCATCGCCGTCATGCATGAGGGCCAGATCTCGGGCATTCTCGACAAGGACCGGTTCAGCCAGGAAAACGTGCTGCTGCTGGCGGTGGGCAAGCAGCCGAAATAGTTTTTTGTTTTGCCACGGGTTCCGGTCCGGAACCTTCTCGGGCGGGCATTGGGGAGAAGACGATGAGCAAGAAAGATCTCGGCCTGCTGATCCTGATCCTGGTGGTCGGCGCCATCGTGGCGATCATCAATCCGCGCTTCCTGTTGCCGATCAACCTCGCCAACACCTCGAACCTGATCGGCCTGTTCGGCATCCTGTCGATCGGCCAGGCCTTCGTCATCATCACCGGCGGCATCGAACTGTCGGTCGGCTCGGTGGTCGCCCTGCTGGGCACGCTGTTCATCGACTTCATCGCCGTGCGCGAGGTGGGCTGGCCGCTGGCCTTCGTGCTGATCCTGTTCCTCGGCGCCATCATCGGCCTGGTGCATGGCTGGCTGATCACGCGGCTCAAGCTGCAGCCTTTCGTCGTCACGCTGTGCGGCCTGTTGATCTACCGCGGCGTCGCCCGCTTCTATACCGCTGACGGCACCGCCGGCTTCGCCTTCGGCCAGAATTTTCCCAACCTCGAATTCCTGACCGCCGGGCGCTCATACGGCGTGCCCAACAGTTTCATCGCGCTGATCGTCATTTCCATCGTCATGTGGGTGGTGCTGCATCGTTCGGTGTTCGGCCGCTATCTCTACGCCATCGGCAAGAACGAGGAGGCGGCGAAATACTCCGGCATCCGCACCGGCCGCGTCGTCATGGCTGCCTATGTCATCTGCGGCGTGCTGACGGCGCTGTCGGCGATCTATTTCGCCATGTACACGCGCTCGATATCGCCGGCCAGCCATGGCCAGTTCTACGAACTCTACGCCATCGCAGCCGCCGTGCTCGGCGGCTTCTCGCTGCGCGGCGGCGAGGGCTCGCTGATCGGCGTCATCCTCGGCACGGTGCTGCTGCAAGAGCTGCAGAACCTCGTCAATCTGCTCGGCATCCCGTCATCGCTCAACTTCGCGGTGATGGGCGGCGTTATCCTCATCGGCGTGCTGGTCGACCAGCAATGGGGCGTGTTCCGGGAACGGCGGCTGATGGTCGATGCCACCCGCAAAAGCGCCGCCGGCGCCGCCGCGGAATAACCGCCCTGCCAGGACGCGCCGCGCGTTTGTCGGCGCCTGGCGGCATGAATGAAATGGTTGCGGCCTTGCCGCCCTTCTGCGATTGCGGGACGTCTCCACATCATGCCGGATGTCGGTGGCGGACGGATGGCAGGCCATGAGCGCGAAACCTGAACTGTTGATGCTGAAGGCGGGCGCGCTTGAAGCCGAACTGGCGCCGCAAATCGGCGGCAGCCTGGGCGCGCTGCGCTGGCGCGGCATCGATCTCATGCGCCGGCTTTGCGACCATGATCGCGAAGCCGGCAACGTGCTTGGCGTCGCCATGTTCCCGATGATGCCGTACGCCAACCGCATCGCCGGGAATGCCTTCATGTTCGGAGGGAAACGCTGGCAGGTCCAGCCGAACAATCTCCCCGAAACAATCAATGTGCATGGCAGTGGCTGGAAGTATCCCTGGACTGTCACCGACGCGACCGCCGACAGGGCCGGATTGTCGCTCGAAATTACCGCCGGTCCCGAGCCTTATTCCTATCGCGCGACGCAATTTTTCGAAGCCTCCGATGAAAGCCTCGCGGTCCGAATGACGATCACCAACACCGGGCCGGTTTCGATGCCGTTCGGGTTCGGACTGCATCCCTGGTTCGACCGCGACCCGGACGTGACGCTGCGGTTCAACGCCACGCGGTTCTATCTGGAAGAACCGCAAGGCATTGCCGGCGATCCGATCACGCTTGCCCCCGAACTCGACTTCGCCGATGGCCGGCCTCTGCCGGGCGGCTGGCGCAACAATGATTATGGCGGCTGGAGCGGCGAGGCCGAGATCCGCTTCCCGACACGCGGCGTCGGGCTGCGCATCAAGGCCGATCCGATGTTCAAGCACCTGATGCTTTATGCCGATCCTGCGAAACCGTATTTCTGCGTCGAGCCGCAGACCAATGCCTCCGGCGCCTTCCACCGCGACGGATGGAACGATCCGGACGAGGGCATCATCGTGCTTGCCCCGACCGAAAGCATCGCCGGCACCGTCTCGTTCATGCCCTTCGCGCTTGAAGGCTAGCCTAGATCAAGCCCGACATGTCGGAAAAAGCCATCGCCTTGCGTAGCACGTCGGCGAAGCGCTCGCCGGCGGCTTCGCGCGGGCCGCTGTTGTCGATCGAGGTGACGCCAGGTCCCGACAGGCTCACATTGGCACTGCGCGCCAGTCGCGCCAGCACTTCGCCGCGTGACTCGCGGCCGCGCATCGCCAGACGCTCTGCCAGCACGTCGGGCGAGGCGGTGATCTCGACCACCGCCAGATTGGCATAGCGCTCGCGCAGCACCGGGATGATCGCGCGCGAAACGTTTGCCACGGCAACGCGGCCATTGGCGACGGACCAGTCGACATCGGCGGGGATGCCATAGCGCAAGCCATGCGCCTCCCAGGAAATGGCGAAGGCGCCGTCGGCTTCGGCCTCGACGAAGGCGGCGTCGGCCAGCGTGTCGTGATCCTCGCTGGCGGCATCGCTCGGCCTGGTGATGACGCGGCGGACGAACTCCAGCCTTGTCTCGTCGGCAAAGCGGCTGCGGGCATAGCCGATCACCGTGTCCTTGCCGGCGCCGCTTGGACCGACGACGGCGACGAAGACGCCGTCACGGATCGGAAACATCTCGGCCGACAATTCACGCTCGATCAACGCCGACACCATCATGCAACCCGGCGTCCCTGCCGCCAGACGGTGCGTACGACCGGAACATGGTCGTCGACGCGCACGCGCACGAGGTCGGCGCGGCGGCCCTGCTCGATGACGCCGCGGTCGGTTAGGCCAATCGCCTCGGCCGGGTTTTTTGAGACCATGGCGACCGCCTGCGGCAGTGAAATGCCGTCGACGACGTCGCCGAGGAAGAACGCCGACTGGATCAGGCTGAAGGGAATGTAGTCGGACGACAGGATGTCGAGCAGGCCGTCGCTGGCCAGCGTGCGGGCCGAGACATTGCCCGAATGCGAGGCGCCGCGCATGACGTTGGGCGCACCCATCAGCACGCCGAGCCCGGCCTCTTTCGAAGCCCTGGCGGCTTCTTCCGTGGTCGGGAACTCCGCGACGCGCACGCCCTGTTCGATCGCTTCGCCGACATGGCCAAGGGTGGCGTCGTCATGGCTGGCCAGCACGATCCCGCGCTCGTGGCAGGCGGCGGCGATCACTGCCCGGTTCGGCACGGAATTGCGCGCCGATTCCCCCATCCGCTTTTCGCAGAACAGTTTGAAGTCGCGATCGGTCAGCTTCAGCTTGCGCTGGTAATAATAGGCATAGGTTTCGAGGTTGACGAACTGGCGCTGGCCGGGCGCATGATCCATCAGCGATGCCAGCTTGACCCGCTCGTCGCCGTCGAAATTAGCGAAAGCCTTGAGGCAATCCGGCGCCGAAACCTCGCAGCGCAGATGGATGAAATGGTCGGCCCGCAGACGATCCTGCTGCACGCTGTCCTCGATCGCATCGGCCAGCTTGCGGATGTCGGTCGACGTCAGGTCGGCATCCTCGTCCATGCCGACTCGCAAGGCGTCGAGCACGGTGGTGATGCCGGCTGTCGCCACTTGCGCGTCATGGGCGAGCACGGCGGCGATGGGGTTCCAGCGCACCTTGGGCCGTGGCGCGTAGTGGCCTTCGAGATGGTCTGTGTGGAGTTCGACCAGCCCGGGAATGATGTAGTCGCCACCCATATCCTCGCCGGCCACGCTCCCGCTGGCTTGGCTGGTGCCGGCATCGATACCGGCGATAAAGCCGTCGCGCAGCACCAGCGAACCCTCGACGATCTCGTCGGCAAGAACGATGCGGGCGTTGTGGAGAACAGTTTCGGCGGTCATTTCAGGCAGTCCTTGGTTGTTCAGGCGGTTTTTCTGGCCGGGCGGCGCCCGAGCGCGTGATGCGAGAGCACCATGAACGGTGCGCCCGGTTCGGTTTCGACGAACAGCGTCAGCGCATCCACCAGCACCGGCTGTTGCAGCACCTGCGCAAACAGGCTGTCGATTGCTAGTCGAAGACGAGGGCTTTCCTGTGACGCCGCACGGCCGGACAGCGTCATGTGGAAGCGAAAGGTTTCGAAGACATAGGGGTAGCCCCATTGGCAGAGATTGCGGAACTCGGCTGGCTTCAGCGAATCCGGGCTGCGCCGCTCAATCTCGGATTCGGTCAGCGGGGCGCGAAAGCGATCGAAATCGCGCACCACGTCATCGGCGAAGCGGTTGAGAAGAGGCAGCGGCCCTTCCGGCACCAATGCGAAGAAGCTGTCGATCTGGCTGACGACGAGGCGCGGGATGGTCACCACCGCCGTCGCCTCGGCGAAATGGTCGAGGGCCGTGCGCAGCGAGGCTTCCGTCTCGCTGGCGGCCAGGCGGAAAGGGGCTTTCAGCGTCGCGTGGAAACCATAGCGGCGCGCCGAAGCGGTATGGAAAGCGACTTCCGCCGCCGACAGGTCGGCCACCGCCTCGACCGGCCTTGTCGCCGCGCCAAACGGGTCGCGGCCGAGCCAGTTGGCAGCGATCCGCGCCAGTGGCTCGTCCTGCCGGGGGGTGAAATAGATGGCGTAGCGCATGGAAGGTCCTTGTCAGCTCCGCTGCCATAGGTGATTTCCATGACGGATTGACGAAGCTTTGCAGCGTTTCCGATAACAAAACGGTGCGGCCGGGTCATTAGCCGACGATTTTTTCGTGCTGGACCAGTCCCCGGGTCTTCAAGAATGGCCTGTCAGGCTTTCATCAGCCATTCGTGCTCGGGCGCATTGTGGAATTTCCACGTCCGCTTCGGTCCGGCCATCACGTTGAGATAATAGAGATCGTAGCCGTGGCAGGCGGCGCAGGGATGATAGCCCTTGGGCACCAGGACGACATCGCCATCCTCGATCGCCATCGCTTCGTCGAGCGCGCGATGGCCATTCTTGTCGGCGTCGGTGTAGACGCGCTGAAAGGCAAAGCCCTGCGGCGGGTTGAGCCGGTGATAGTAGGTTTCCTCGAGATAGGATTCGTCGGGCAGATTGTCCTGGTCATGCTTGTGCGGCGGATAGCTCGACGTATGGCCGCCGGGCGTGATGACCTCGACCACCAGCAGCGAATCGGCCGGCTTGCCCTCCGGCAATATGTTGGTGACGTAGCGCGTGTTGGTGCCCTTGCCGCGCACCTCCTGGCCGAGATCGTCCGGTGTGATCACCCGCACCGGCAGACCGCCGCCAAGGCCCGGCGCCGAGCAGACCGCGAGTTCCAGTTCGGTGTCCGCCGTCACCGACCAGTCCGATCCTTCAGGCACATAGACCGACCACGGCTTGCCCTCGAAGGGCGACATGCGCTCGCCAAGCAGGCCCAGATCCTTGCCGCCGGCGGACGCCGTGCCCTTGCCGGTGACGAACACCAGGCAGACTTCGCGATCATCGGTTTTTCCGGACGCGCTCTCGCCGGGCTTCAGTCGGTGCAGGTCGAAACCGACATAGGTCCAGCCGGCGATTTGCGGTGTCACATGGGCGACCCGGCCATGGCCTTTATTGGCTTTGACGAGCAGCTTCGACATTTTTGTCTCTCCTATCGCAAATCTTCGAGAATTGGCCGAAGTCTCCCAACTTCGTCATCCTAGGGCGAAGCAGGAGCGAAGCTCCGTCGCGAAGACCCTAGGATCCATGCCGTAACCTCAGTCCAAGAGCGCAGCGGGACGGAATACTGCACCGCGGCGGCTGTTTTGATGTCGCGGCATGGATCCCGGGGTCTGCGCTGCGTCGCTTCGCTCCTTGCTCCGCCCCAGGATGACGAAGCGAGAAGCGCCGCAAGCTAATCGCCAACGCATGGGATCAGTCACTCCTTCGGTTCGGCCTCGGCCTTGGTCTCATCGACCGGCTTGTAGAGGTAGAAAAATTGCCAGACGGCGTAGCCGGCGAAACCAAGCGCGATGACGCCCCAGAACGGCGTGCCTGTGGCGAACTCGATGATCGACCAGATGATGCAGACCGCGACGACGGCGACACGCCGCCACAAAGGCCGGAAGAAGGGGTGTTCGTAATCTTTCATTGGGCCAATCTACAGCAATCGCCTTCGCCGGGAACCCATCGCATCAGGCTCCCTTGATCAGACATTGGGAAAGCCTTGCGTCTCGACCGTGTAGCCGGCGGCGGTCATGACGCGCATCAATTCCTTGTAGCCGACTTGCGCCATCCTGAGCGGCGGGTTCTTCTTCGGGTCCTGCTCGGCCTCGACCACGAACCAGCCCTCGTAGCCATGGTCCGCGAACCGTTGCACGATGGCGCCGAAATCCAGCGAACCGTCGCCGGGCACGGTGAAGGCGCCCAGCGCCACGGCATCGAGGAAGGACTGCTTGGTGCGGTCAAGCTTGTCGATCACGCCCATGCGCACGTCCTTCACATGAACATGGCTGATGCGCTTGTGATGGCTGTCGATGGCGCGCAGCACGTCGCCGCCGGCAAAGGCCAGATGGCCGGCATCGAGCAGCAGCGGAATGCCGGCTCCGGAATGGCGCATGAAGGCATCGAGTTCCGGCTCCGTCTCGACCACTGCCGCCATATGGTGGTGGTAGGAGAGCGGCATGCCTTGCTCGGCACACCATTCGCCAAATTCGGTGAGCCGCCTGGCATAGGCCTTCATCTCGTCATCCGACAGCTTCGGCTTGGTCGCCAGCGGCTTTGAGCGGTCGCCCTGGATGGAGCGGCCGACCTCGCCATAGACGATGCAAGGCGCGTTCACCGCCTTGAACAGGTCGATCATCGGCTGGATGCGGTCCTTGTTGTCGGCCATCTCCCCGTCGACCAGTGTGCCGGAGAACCAGCCGCCGCACAGGGTCACGTCGGCTGCCTTGAGGATCGGCAGCATGACATCGGGGTCGTTGGGAAAACGCCGGCCCATTTCCATGCCGGTGAAGCCGGCCGAACGCGATTGGCGCAAACACTCCTCCAGCGACACGTCATCGCTGAGTTCCGCAAGATCGTCGTTCCACCACGCAATGGGGGACATGCCCAGTTTGGCTTTCAAGTCGTCACTCCGGTTTCTTGTTCACCCTCCCCACAAGGGGGAGGTAGGGCTTGGCGGCGCAAAAATTCAATCGCCGATTGTCTGGATCTGCCGCTTCTCGTCATAGGTCTTGCGCGCCGCGTTCACCTGCGGCCGGGCCGATACTTCCGGCACCGCCACATCCCACCAATGGCCGCCGGCATCGGTGGAGGCAAGCGGATCGGTGTCGATGACCAAAACGGTGGTGCGGTTGTTCTTCTTGGCCTTTTCCAGCGCGTTTTCCAATCCGGCGACCGACGGCACCTTTTCGGCAATCGCCCCCAGGCTCGCCGCATGCGCGGCGAAGTCGATATCGGGCAGCACCTCGTGGCGCGAGTCCTTCAGGAGGTTGTTGAAGTTGGCGCCGCCGGTCGCCATCTGCAGCCGGTTGATGCAGCCATAGCCGCGGTTGTCGAGCAGCACGATGGTGAGCTTGAGGCCGAGCATCACCGAGGTGGCGATCTCCGAATTCAGCATCAGATACGAGCCGTCGCCGATCATGACGACGACCTCTTCCTTGGGCTTCGCCATCTTGGCGCCCAGCCCGCCGGCAATCTCGTAGCCCATGGTCGAGAAGCCGTATTCGGCGTGGTAGGAGCCGGGCGCGCCAGCCTGCCAAAGCTTGTGCAACTCGCCCGGCAGACCGCCGGCGGCATGCAGCAGCGTCACGCCGGAGCCCATCGCGCGCTGCACGGCGCCGATCACCTGCGCATCGGACGGGTAGGCGGCATTGGTCGACGCCGTCACCTTGGCGGCCTCGGCTTGCCAGGCCTTCTTGCCGGTGGCCGCATTATCGGTCCAGGTCGCCGGCGCCTTCCAACCTTTAAGCGCCGCACCCAGTTCGGCCAGACCCTCGGCCGCGTCAGTGACCAGCGGCAGCGCGCGGTGCTTGCCGGCGTCGAAGGGCTGCACGTTGAGCCCGATGATGGTCTTGCCGGAGTTCTTGAACAGCGCCCACGAGCCGGTGGTGAAATCCTGCAGGCGCGTGCCGATGGCCAGCACGACATCGGCTTCTTCGGCCAGCCTGTTGGCGGCCGAGGTGCCGGTGACGCCGACCGCCGCCATGTTGAGCGGATGCTCGTCCGGGAGCGAGGATTTGCCGCCTTGCGTCTCGCAGACCGGAATGCCGGCGCTCGCCACGAATTTCGCCAGCTCGTCCGAAGCCTGGGAATAGAGGACGCCGCCGCCGGCGATCACCAGCGGCTTTTTTGCGCCCTTGAGCGCGGCGACAGCAGCCGCAAGCTCATGGCGGTCCGGCCGCGGCCGGCGCTGGTACCAGACCCGCTCGGCAAAGAAGCTCTCGGGATAGTCATAGGCCTCGGCCTGCACGTCTTGGCACAGCGACAGCGTCACCGGCCCACACTCGGCCGGATCGGTCAGCACAGTCATGGCGCGGCTGAGCGCCGGGATGATCTGCTCCGGCCGGGTGATGCGGTCGAAATAGCGCGACACCGGGCGGAAACAGTCATTGACCGTCGCCGTGCCGTCGGAGAAATCCTCGGCCTGCTGCAGCACCGGGTCCGGAATGCGGTTGGCGAAGACATCGCCGGGCAGAAACAGGACGGGCAACCTGTTTACATGGGCGAGCGCCGCGGCCGTCACCATGTTGAGCGCACCAGGACCGATCGAAGAGGTCGCGGCCATGAAGCGACGGCGGAAGTTGGCCTTGGCGTAGGCGATCGCAGCATGCGCCATCGCCTGCTCATTGTGGGCGCGGAAGGTCGGCAGTTCGTCGCGCACCTGATAAAGCGCCTCGCCTATGCCGGCGACGTTGCCGTGGCCGAAGATCGCCCAGACCCCGCCGAAGATCGGGACCTTGTTGCCGTCGATCTCGGTCATCTGCCTACTGAGAAAACGGGTCAGCGCCTGCGCCATCGTCAGGCGGATTGTCTTGCTCATGGTGTCTCCTCCGCAGTCGTTGTGCCGCGCTTCTTATGCCGCTTTGCGGCCGCGCGCGGCAAGCCACGCTTCGGTCAACTGTTCGAAGCGCTGCGCCATGTCGGCGATAGCTTCTTCATCCGACATCTTGCCGGCCAGCCATTGTTCGGCAGCGTGGACGAAGATGGTGCGACCGACGGCAAAACCCTTGACGATGGGCGCCTTGGCGGTGGCGGCGAATGCCGCTTCCAGTTCGTCCTGCGGCGCTTCCAGCCCAAGCAGCACGACGCCGCGGCACCAGGGATCGTGCTTCAGGATCACCGCTTCGATCTTGGCCCAGGCGCCGCTCGACGCCTGCGGCTCGAGCTTCCACCAGTCCGGCTTGATGCCGAGCCCATAGAGTTCCTCCAGCGCGCGCGGGATCGTCGTATCGTCGAGCTTGCCATGCTTGCCGGCAATGATCTCGATGAGAAGTTCTCTGCCTACTTTCCGCGCGCCTTCGAACAGCGCGCGCAGCTTCTGCTGCTGCTCTTCCTTGAGCGCCGCCGGATCGTCGGGATGATAGAAGCACAGGCACTTGATGCAGTGATCGACAGGCCATTCGGTGAGCTGCGAGCCGATGTCCTGCGAGAATTCGAAGCGCAGCGGCCGCGAGCCCGGCAGCTCCACCGGCCGGCCGAGCCAGGCGAAGGGATGGCGGGCGAATTCGAACATCGCCTTGCGGCCATGTTTTTCGTCGATCAACATGCCGTAGCCGTCGCGTCCGGCGGCGACCTTCGCCGCGGCCTTGACCGCCAGCACCTTGAATTCTTCGATCCGCGCCGGATTGGCGCCGGCCTTCGCCGCCACATCCTCGAGCTGCACACGGTGGTCGCAGGCGAGCGCCATCAGCGAGGGAATGTCGCGCCGGCGCGTCGTCGCCCAATGGATGTGGTTGATCGCCTCGTCCTTGCGCAGGGCCAGATGCTTGCTGCCATGCTTGAGGAAGAACTGCAGCTCCTCGAAGGTCGGATATTCCGGCGCGCAGAGCAGCCGCGACACGGCGAAGGCGCCGCAGGCATTGGCCCAGGTCGCCGCCGTCGCATGGTCTTCGCCACCCAGCCAGCCGCGCAGGAAGCCGGACATGAACGCGTCGCCGGCGCCGAGCACATTGTAGATCTCGATCGGGAACCCCTTGCCGACGACGCCGTCCTCGAGATCGTCGCTGATAGGTCCGTCATAGACGATGCAGCCCATGGCGCCACGCTTCAGGACGATGGTGGCGGACGATAGCGAGCGGATCGTCTTCAGCGCGCTCAGGCAATCATCGGCGCCCGACGCGATCATGATCTCTTCCTCGGTGCCGACAATGAGGTCGCAATCGGGCAGCACCGTCTTCAGCTGGGCCGAGACACGGTCCGATTTGACATAGCGCTCAAAGCCTTCGGCATGACCGGCAAGACCCCAGAGATTGGGCCGGTAGTCGATGTCGAACACCACCTTGCCGCCCTTGGCCTTCATGATGCGGATCGCCTTGCGCTGGGCGGCGTCGCTGTTGGGCCGGGAAAAATGCGTGCCGGTGACGACGATCGCCCGCGCCGAGGCGACGAAGGCCTCGTCGATGTCTTCCGGCGCCAGCGCCATGTCGGCGCAGTCCGAGCGGTAGAAGATCATCGGCGAGACGCCTTCGTCCTCGACCGACAGCAGCACCAGCGCCGTCAGCCGCTCCTTGTCGGTCTTCAGCCCGTCGACGTTGACGCCTTCACGTTTGAGCTGCTCGCGGATGAAGCGGCCCATCTGCTCGTCGCCGACGCGGGTCAACAGCGCAGAACGCAGGCCGAGCCTGGCCGTCCCGACCGAAATGTTGGCCGGGCAGCCGCCGACCGACTTGGCGAACGAGGTGATGTCCTCCAGCCGCGAGCCGATCTGCTGGCCGTAAAGGTCGACGGAAGCGCGACCGATGGTGATGACGTCGAGCGGCGCCTGTTTCGCGTCCACGGCTTCGCTCATTGGAACCTCCCGTCGGCCTTGTTGTTTTGGGGTACACGCGCGAGCGGCAGCGTGGCGCCGGGAATATGAAATAATAATTCCAATCCATAGTCAATATGGAATGAGCATTCCTTCCGTGAAAAGTACCATTAGGCCGTCGCGTGCGGGAAGAGATTTTGGCGGGTCTGCCCAGTTCACCACGGAAGCGGGCCATCGTCGTTGAAGTACCCGGCGTTCGGACCATCGGCGTCCAAGGTCGCCAAGCGTATGACGATCTCGGCCGCCTGCTGCACGGTGCGGTGGCCTCTCTAAATCCATTCAGGTCGGTGGCGGTATAGCCGGGCGCCGCTGCATTGACCTTGATGCCTTGTGGCGCGAGTTCGCGGGCGAAGGCGACGGTGATGGCATTCAGGGCCGTCTTGGAACTGCCATAACCCATCAGGTTGACCGATTGGTTCGGCGTCCCGGAATCGAGCGCGCGCCCAATGGATCCCGTGGAACTGCTCACCATCACGATGCGGGCGGCCGGCGCTGCAAGCAGCAGCGGCAGGAAGGCTTGGGTCACGCGGATCGGTCCGAAGACATTGACGTCATAGGTGGCCCTGACATCGGCAAGATGCTGCTGGCTCGGCGGCAGCTCGTAGTTGATGGCGATGCCGGCATTGTTCACCAGCACGTCGAGACAAGGGCTTTCCGTCCCGACAGTCTTGGCCGCAGCCGCCACGCTTTCGTCCTGTGTGACATCCAGCTCGAGCCATTGCACGTCCAGACCTTCGGCGCGCAATTCCTGCGCTGCCGCCATGCCACGTTCGGCATTCCTGGCGCCAAGCCACACCTTGAAGCCCATCGTCGCCAGCCGTCGGGCGATTTCGTGGCCGATGCCCTTGTTGGCACCCGTCACCACAGCGGTTTTCGATCTCGTCATTTGGGTTCTCCATCTCTTCCTGTCGAAGACCAAGAGATGACGCCCTGTAGGAAACGCCGCGCGCCGAAAACTCTCCGGCTCTTGCCTAATCCTCTCATATGGGTTGCGCGGCCCCCGTGGATGCGCGAAGCTGACATCATGAGCGAGGCATTGCAGGAGCTGATCGAAATCGCCGGCCGTCATGCGCGCGGGCGACGAACGACAACGGCGATCCCCCGCGTTTCGATCGGCCGCAGCGAAGTCGCCACGGCGCCGATGGCGGGGGTATGGGGGTCGGGAATCCTGTTTGTGCTGCAGGGCGCGAAAACGGTTCTGATCGGAGACCGGACCCTTCGCTACAATCCCGCCAGCTATTTCATCTACACAGTCGACACACCCACCATCAGCCAGTTGGTCGAAGCGAGCGCCAAGCATCCCTACCTGGCAATCGGCTTCGCCCTCGACCTGCAGGCCGTCGCCGCCCTCCTCGTCGAGCACGAACCGGCGCTCGGCGGCGACAGTTTCTCCACCTCGCCCGTCAATGAAGACCTGCTCGACGCATTGCGGCGAATAATGCGGCTGCTCGACCGGCCAGGGGAGATTCCCGTGCTGTCGGCCATGCTCGAACGCGAGATGCTGTTTCGGCTGCTGCAAGGCCCCCAGGGCGCAAAGCTTCGCCAGCTTGCGCGCGCCGACGGCCATCTGTCCCGGATTGGCCAGGCGATCGCCTGGATCCGCGCACATTGCCATCAGCCGGTCCGGGTCAGCGATCTGGCCGAAATCGCCCATATGAGCAACGCTGCATTCTACCGCCACTTCAAGGCGGCGACGGCCATGAGCCCGATCCAGTATCAGAAACAGATCCGGCTGCTGGAGGCGCGCCAACTGCTGGCTGCCCAGCCAGGCAATGTTGCAAGCGTCGCCTTCGCCGTCGGCTACGAGAGCGCTTCCCAGTTCAGCCGGGAGTATGCCCGCCAGTTCGGATCGCCGCCCGCGCGCGACGCAGCCCAGCTTTTGGCGGCAGGCGAGGCGTCTGTAGAGGTCCTCTAAATTTTGCGCTTGCGGCCTGTGTCGCGTCGCTTCTCGCCGACGCCGACGGTCAGCGCCATGGCCAGCGCCATCGTTGCCGATAGCGAGCGGAAGCCGGCAAAATCGGCCTCGGCAACCTCGAACCAGACCTTGGCGAACTGGGCGAGCGGCGAAAACGAGCTGTCGGTGATGGCGACGATCGGCACGCCCTGTTCCGAAATGCTGCGCGCCTCTTCGATGGTGGCCGGCGCATAGGGCGAGAATGAGATGGCGATGACGGCGTCCGCCGGCGTGGCGAAGGCGATCATCTCGGCATTCAGGCCGGCGGCTGATTCGATCAGCTGGTTGCGGATCTTCAGCTTGCCCAGCGCATAGGCGATGTAGGACGCCACCGGATAGGAGCGGCGCTTGGCCAGCACATAGATGGTCTCGGCCTTCGCCAGCAACGAAATCGCATCTTCCAGATGCGTGTCGTCCAGCGTGCGTGAGATGTCGTTGAGCGAGGTGGAGGCGGCGGCGACGAAGCCGTCGAAGATCGCCCGGTGGCCGGCGGCGCCCTCGGCCTTGGCGCGCAAGGCTTGCAGCCTTTCATCATAGGATGAGTTGCGCTCGCGCAGCCGCTCGCGAAACACCTGCTGCAGGCTGGTGAAACCGTCGAAGCCGAGCTGCTGGGCAAAACGGATCAAGGTCGAAGGCTGCACGCCGGCCGAAGCGGCGATGCTGGCGGCGGTGCCGAAGGCAATGTCGTCGGGATTGTCGAGCGCATAGGCGGCGATCTGGGCGATGCGCTTCGGCAGGCTTTCGCGCCGATCGAGGATCGTTGCGCGCAGCGTCTCGAAGTCGCGAGGTACCCGTTCGTCCATCGTCGCCCTGTCCAAGCTCATGCGTGAAGCGTCCCTCTGTGCCTCATCATAGTGAACCTGCGCAAGAACGCCATAAAAAATGAGGCAGACGTTCCATTCCAAGATAAAATGGACTAATTCATCCACGCAACGCTTCAGGCAGTGGAGAAACGGAAATGGTCGGCGTCGGTCTCATCGGCACGGGTTTCATGGGCAAATGTCACGCCATCGCATGGAGTGCCGTCGGCGCCGTCTTTCCCGATGTCGCCAAGCCACGGCTTGTCCATCTCGGCGAGGTCAACGAGGACCTCGCCAGGCGCAAGGCGGGCGAGTTCGGCTTCGCCAAGGCGTCCGGCGACTGGCGCGCCGTCGTCAACGACCCGGAGGTCGATATCGTCTCGCTGACCACGCCCAACCAGTTCCATCCGGAAATGGCCATCGCCATCCTCGAGGCGGGCAAGCATCTGTGGTGCGAAAAGCCGATGGCGCCAAGCTTCACTGAGGCCGAAGCGATGGCGGCCGCGGCGAAAAAGTCCGGCAAGGTCGCGGCCCTTGGTTACAACTACATCCAGAGCCCGGCGATCCGTCACATCGGCGCGCTGCTCGATGAGAAGATCATCGGCGAGGTCAACCATCTGCGCATCGAGATGGATGAGGATTTCATGGCCGATCCCGAGGCGCTGTTTTTCTGGAAGCACGAAGCCGCTTCCGGCTACGGCGCGCTCGACGATTTCGCCGTGCACCCGCTGTCGCTGGTTTCCGCCCTGTTTGGCCGCGTCGCCAGCGTCATCTGCGACATGGCCAAGCCCTATGCCGACCGCAAGGTGGCCAGTGGCGGCCGTCGCGCGGTCGAGACCTACGACATCGCCAGCGTGCTCATGCATCTGGAGAACGGCATTGCCGGCACGCTGCTTGTGAACCGCTCGGCCTGGGGCCGCAAGGGCCGTATTGCCGTCCAGATCTTCGGCTCGAAGGGGTCGATCCTGTTCGACCAGGAACGATCGAACGAATTCCAGCTCTATCTCACCGCCGACCGCCCGACCGAACAGGGCTACCGCACCATCTTGGTGGCGCCGCACCACAAGCCCTATGACCTCTTCGTTCCGGCGCCGGGCCATGGCCTCGGCTTCAACGATCTCAAGATCATCGAATGTCACGAACTGCTGACGCGGCTTGCCGGCAAACCGGCGCGGCTCATCGAATTTGCCGAAGGGCTGGAGATCGAGCGCACGGTGCACGCGATGGCGCGCTCCTTCGAGGAAAAGCGCTGGGTCGATGTGCGGTAGAGCCACGTAGTTCGTCGAGACGGGGTAGGTTGCCGACTCTCGGCAGACAAGATTTCACCATTCATTTGGTGACCCGTCGCAGACATTCGCGATTGGCCGACGCCTCCCTGACGCTTCGCCCCAGGATGACGAAGCAACGGGCGTTTCGACCAATCCCCAAGGCATGCGACCTGCCAAGGTAAGCACCACGCCAAGTATCTGCGGTCACCTCAGCCGCCGGCGGCCGGAGTCTCCCAGCCGTTGACCCAGACCTGCCGCAACCGGTCGCCCTCGCCCTTGAACCGTAGTCCCGTCGCCTGGCAATCTTCGATCCGGTCGCTGCGGAAATTGCGGATCGCCTGGCGCAGCTCGCACCAGGCGACGATATTGGCGGTTTCGGCGTAGTATATCAGGGCGATCGGGCGGACGAGTCGCTCGGAGGCGCGGCCCATTTCGTCGCGATAGGAGAGGTCGAGCTTTTCCTCGTCGCGGATGGCGCGACGCACCAGCGCCAGATCGATCGCACCGGTCGAGGGTGCGGCAAATCCCCATGCATGCAGCGCATTGGCGTCGAACGCCTGGCGCAAGGGCGGCGGCACCGCACCGGCGATCTTGGCGCTGACGCGCTTGGCCGCCTGCTTGAGCTCGCTGTCCCCGGTGCGCTCCAGCAGCGCCAGTGACAACACGATCGCCTCCATCTCCTCGATCGAAAACATCAGCGGCGGCAGGTCGAAGCCGGGGCGCAGTATATAGCCGATGCCACGCCCGCCCTCGATCGGCACGCGCATCGCCTGCAGTGCTGCGATGTCGCGGTAGATCGAGCGCACCGTCACTTCCAGCCGCCCGGCAATCGTTGCCGCCGTCACCGGCTGCCGCGCCAGCCGCACGATCTGGATAATCTCGAACAGGCGTGACGCCTTGCGCATTTTTCACCCGGATTCCGATCGCAACTGACACACCATCGTCAGTTGGGCTGACCTATAGGAGCGCCTATCGAATTGAGAATCAATACATTCCGCTGCGGCCTGGCCGGGCGAGGCGACGGGCAACTGACATGGACTACGCGGGAAATCTCTGGCTCTTCTGTCTCCTCCTCTTCGGCATCATCATCGTGCCCGGCATGGATATGCTGTTCGTGCTTGCCAATGCACTGACCGGTGGCGGCAACAGGGGACTTGCCGCGACCGGCGGCATTATGCTGGGCGGCATGGTGCATACGCTGAACGGCGCGCTCGGCGTCGGGCTGCTGATGCATTTCGTGCCGATTCTCTACAATCCGCTGCTGATTGCCGGCGCCGCCTACATGGCTTTTATCGGCCTGACGCTGATGCGCAGCTCGATCAAGGTTGGCGACGAGGGGCCAGCCGGCAGCCGCTCGGCATGGAAGGCGTTTCGCCAGGGGCTGGTGATCTGCCTGATCAATCCGAAGGCCTATCTCTTCGTCTTCGCGGTCTATCCGCAATTTCTGAAGCCGGCCTACGGTCCGATCTG
Source organism: Mesorhizobium sp. M0496 (assembly GCF_040321205.1). NCBI lineage: Bacteria > Pseudomonadati > Pseudomonadota > Alphaproteobacteria > Hyphomicrobiales > Phyllobacteriaceae > Mesorhizobium > Mesorhizobium sp. M0496. Next base: position 67,946 of record NZ_JAMYRC010000013.1, read on the forward strand.
GATGCAGGCTTCCATCATGGGATTGATGACGATCGCCATGCAATTTGCCGTCTATGGCGGGCTCGCCATCACTGCCGGCCGCAGCCGAAATCTCCTGGTCGCCAACCCCCGGGCGACCGCCTTTGCCGGCCGAGCGGCCGGACTGCTGCTGGTTGCGGTCTCGGTATTCACGGCATGGGAAGGACTGAGAGCAGGGTAGGATATGGATTTCTTGCGAAGAGGACCCCACCCTAACCCTCCCCACAAGGGGGAGGGAACGCTGCCGCGCACTCCAATTCGATCCTTTTGGCGCCTGAAACGTCGGCAGTTTGCCGTTGTCAGCGCCGACTGGAGTCTCCCTCCCCCTTGTGGGGAGGGGTTAGGGGTGGGGGTCCGTGCCGGGCAAAGGCCGGCAATAGTGGCTCAGGCAGCCCCCTGGCGGCTGTCGATCATGGCGCGGCGCGCTGAACGGCGCCACTCGACGGCGCGGGCAAGGCCGTGCAGCACCGTCTCGGTGGTCGCCCAGTCGATGCAGCCATCGGTGATGCTCTGGCCATAGACCAGCGGCTTGCCGGGCACGACATCCTGCCGGCCGGCGACGAGATTGCTCTCGATCATCACGCCGATTATGCGCTCGTCCCCCGCCGCGACCTGACCCGCGACATCGGCCGCCACCTTGGGCTGGTTCTCGGGCTTCTTGGCTGAATTGGCGTGGCTGACATCGATCATCAAACGGGGCGCGACACCGATGCGGGCAAGCTCCACTGAGGCGGCCTCGACGCTGGCCGCGTCATAATTCGGCGCAACGCCGCCGCGCAGGATGACGTGGCAGTCCTCATTGCCGGTGGTCGTCGCAATGCCGCTGCGCCCGCCCTTGGTCACCGCCATGAAATGATGCGGCTGGGCGGCGGATTTGACGGCCTCGGCGGCGATCCGCAGATTGCCGTCGGTGCCGTTCTTGAAGCCGACCGGGCAGGACAGGCCGGAGGCAAGCTCGCGGTGGATCTGGCTCTCGGTGGTGCGCGCGCCGATCGCGCCCCAGGCAACGAGGTCGGCAATGTATTGCGGCGTGGTCATGTCGAGGAATTCGGTCGCCGCCGGCAGGCCGAGATTGTTGACGGCGGAGAGCACGTTGCGCGCCATCCGCAGTCCCTTGTCGATGTTGAAGCTGCCGTCGAGGTCGGGATCGTTGATCAGGCCTTTCCAGCCGACCGTCGTGCGCGGCTTTTCGAAATAGACCCGCATCACGATCTCCAGCCGGTCCGACAGGCTCTCGCGCAGCGCCGCCAGACGGCTGGCATAGTCCACGGCGGCGACCGGATCGTGGATAGAACACGGGCCGACGACGACCAGCAGCCGATCGTCGGTGCCGTTCAAGATAGCGTGGATGGCGTTACGTGAAGCGCTGACGGTGCGCGTCGCCGTCAGCGTGCGCGGTATTTCCCGCATCACCTGGTCCGGCGTACTCAATTCCCTGATTTCCTTGACCCGAAGATCATCTGTGGTGGTCAACACGGCTTTCTGCTCCTGTTTGGGGAACCTGCCGGCTGAAACAAAAAAGCCGCCAGGTATGGCGGCTGTTTGGATCTTGTTGCTGCAATCTTCAGATCGAGCGCAATCCTCCCGCCGCCAGCGAGCTCCTAAAGTACCAATACGTGGCGGTCAGGTTGATCATGCGGCTCATATAGTCGAAGCGGAAGCGCTTGTCACGTGCTTGATTGGCCTACCAGCGCGGATCAGGCCATTCGACGTTATCCCACTCCAGAAGGTCTCCAGGTGACAGAAGATTCTTCTCGCCACGTTGAAGGCGGTATGTGTAGAGGGTTTCGTACAGGGGTTCGAAACTGGATAGTAGGTCCAGAAAATGCCGCCTCCGCTCGGATTTTGACCATGAGCAGAAAATTGCGGTACGGCTCCAGAGACCATCGAAAACATTGCGGTATGCTGGATCCAGCCGCTGCCAATGCGCGACTGCTTCAGCGCCAAGCGCTGCGAAATCCTCCTTGAGAGCCTCCTCGATTACGGCTTCCAGAGCATAGACAATGGCCTGGGTTTTTGCGGTGTGTTCGAGATACGCCAGCGATACCCTCAGCATCCTTTGCTGAAGAAGAATAACGGGCCACAGCGCCTGGACACCATAACGGATGCCCATTTCCTCATGATCTGAGGGCGGGTGTAGAATCTCGCGTTGGCGTTCGTAGGCCTTCCGGACATCGTAGGCTAGATTTAAGAACAGGCCTTCCCTGTCCTTAATAAGCGGCGATCGGTCATTGACCTCATGCACGACCGTGTGGAGCCATTGAAGAGATGTATAGTCACCAACCAGTAGAATGCCGGCGTGATTTTTCAGTAAGCGATATGAAAGCAAACGCACCCTCCTGTCTCAGCCGGCTTTCTAGACATGCTGCACCGAGCGGCTCATTCAGTCCAGGGATCGAAGAGTCCAATCCCAAAGCCTTCGAAATCCTTCGTGTTGCGCGTTGCCAAGGTGAGTTCCCGCGCAATCGCCGTGGCTGCGATCAGGCCGTCCATCGACGACAGGCCGCGACCGTGGCGCTTCGCAAAGCCCATCAGGTCGCCCCAGGCCAAGGCAACTGGTTCATCCACCGGAAGGACCCTCTGCTCGAAGCGCTGCGGCAGGTCCCGAGCGAGCCACTCGGCCAGTGCCTCACGTTTCCGGCCCTCATCCATTAGGGCGACGCCACGCCGGATCTCGGCGATCGACACGACGCTGATGAATGAGCGGTCCTCATCGAGCCTGTCCAGCCAGTCCAGAACGCGTGCGTCCGGCGCCGGCCTTGTCACCTCGGACAGGACATTCATGTCGAGCAGCAGCCTCACAGCGGCAGATCGCGCGGTTCGTCGCGCTGACGCTCCAGGTCGAGATCGGCGCCGCGCAGCGGCGACTCCAACAGGAACTCCGAAAGCGTACCCTTGCGCGCGGTCTTCCGCTGCCATTCCTCGGCCGAGACGACAACCACGCTTGGTTTGCCGTTTCTGGTGATCGTCTGCGGCGAAGACTGCGCGCGCTCGATAACCTCAGAGAGCCGGGCTTTTGCCCCGGCGACCGTCCAGTTGGTATTCTCTTTGGGTGCAGACAGCATTGCGACCTCCATGACCAGTCTGACTATCTTGACTATATGGGAATGGCGATGCGGCGGCAACAGGGCGCGGGGGGCTGACCGATGGTAGCCAATTGGGGATGGGTCGAAGCCTCTCGACTCCGTCATCCCTGGGCGAAGCAGGAGCGAAGCTCCTTGCTCCGCCCGTGGATGACGAAGTGTTGGGCGTTTCCGCTGGACTTGCCTGCTGCTATTCCGGAGACGACCCGGCGATGCTCTGGTCGTAGTCGACCAGCGATCCGGTCATCACACCCGACTGCGGGCTCACCATGTAGCTGATCAGGCGGGCAAGCTGGTCCGGCTTGACCAACTGGCCCATCGGCTGCGCGGCTTCGGCCTTTGCCAGCCAGTCGTCCGGCGCGTCGTGCCATTTCTTCTGGACGATGTCTTCGCCCTCGGTGTCCATCCAGCCGGGCAGCACCGCGTTGCTGCGGATGCGATTGTGTCGATGCGCATTGGCGACATTCTTGGTCAGCGTCATCAGCGCGCCCTTGCTGGTGGAATAGGCCGTCAGGAACGACTGGCCGCAATGCGCCGACATGGACAACACGTTGACGATCGAGCCGGGTGCTTTTTTCTCCAGCAGATGCGCCACCACGCCCTGCATCAGGAAAAACGGCCCACGCACATTGGTGTCGAAGATCTGGTCGAAAAGCTCTTCGCTCGTTTCGACCAGCGAGCCGCGCGCCGACGTCGCGGCGGCGTTTACCAGCGCGTTGATGGTGCCGAAATGCGAGATCGCGGTGGCGACCGCACGCTTGCAGTCGGCCACATCAGAGACGTCGGCGCTGATGAAAATCGCGTCGACACCCAATTTCCTGAAATGGGCAACGGCTTTGTCGCCCTTCTCCTGCGAGCGGCCGATGAGCGCCAGCGCCCGGCAGCCTTCGTCGGCCAGCGCTTCGGCGACGGCGAAGCCGATGCCTTGCGCACCGCCGGTGACGATGGCGCGCGTTTTTGAATTGCGATCGGCTAATGCGCTCATCGCTCTGCTCCTGTCTGGATATCTTACTTTGCCGTGTCCAAGCGAACGGTCTTGCCTGTGGTCGCCGACTTCAGCGCCGCATCCGCCAGCTTCAGGGCCACGAGACCATCCGCGCCGCTTGGTGCCGCCTTCTTGCCCGACGTCGCCGCTGCGATGAAGGCAGCGATTTCATTGGCATAGGCGTCGAGATAGCGCGTCATGAAGAAGTCATGCAGCGGCGGGCGGGTGTAGCCCTTCTCGTTGGCCAGTTCGATCGACACCGGGCGCTGGTTCTCGGCCGCGATCATGCCTTTCGAGCCGTGCACCTCGATGCGCTGGTCGTAGCCATAGGTGGCGCGGCGCGAATTGGAGATGACGGCCTGCTTGCCGGATGCGGTTTCGAGGATGACGCTGACCGAGTCGAAATCGCCGGCCGCGCCGATCTTCTTGTCGACCAGCACCGAGGCATGGGCGCTGACCGCCACCGGCTCTTCGCCGAGCAGGAAGCGCGCCATGTCGAAATCGTGGATGGTCATGTCGCGAAAAATGCCGCCCGAGCGCTTGATGTAGTCGATCGGCGGTGCACCCGGATCGCGCGATGTGATGGTGACCATCTCGACGGTGCCGATAGCGCCGTCGTCGATAGCCTTGCGCACGGCGGCGAAATGCGGGTCGAAGCGCCTGTTGAACCCGACCATCAGCGTCGCCTTGGTCTTCTCGACCACGGCCAGGCACTTCTCGACGCGCTTGACGTTGAGATCGATCGGCTTCTCGCAGAAGATCGCCTTGCCTGCCTTGGCGAAGCGCTCGATCAGATCGGCATGGGTGTCAGTCGGCGTGCAGATGACGACGGCATCGATATCCCCGGATTTCTCGATGGCGTCGATGCTGCGAACTTCGGCACCATAGGCGCTCGCCAGTTCAGTTGCCGCCTTCTCGAACGCATCGGCGACAGCAACCAGTTTGGCCTGCGGATTGGAGCCGACGGCGCGGGCGTGGACCTTGCCGATGCGGCCGGCACCGAGGAGGGCGAAGCGAACAGTCATGAGTATTTCCTCTAGGGGGATGGGTTAGAGAGAGTTGTGTCCACACCTTCCTTAGGAGGAAGGTGGCGAGGTTATTTCAAGCACGCATATCGCCCCAAAAACAGGGTGATTACCCTGTTTAGGCCGCGAGTTCCGCCTCGCCGGTCTTGGCGCCGGTGATGTAGGAGACGATATCGTTTCCGTCGGTGTTCTCCTTGCGCAGATTGGCGACGATGCGGCCGCGCCGGAACACGACGATGCGGTCGCAAAGGTCGAACACCTGGCGCATGTTGTGGCTGATCAGGATCAGCGGCTCGCCATTGTCCTTCAGCGTGCGGACGATGTTTTCGACCTGCGCCGTCTCCTGCACGCCAAGGGCGGCGGTAGGCTCGTCCATGATGATCAGCTTGGAGGCAAAGGTCGCCGTCCGGGCGATTGCCACGCACTGGCGCTGGCCGCCCGACATGTGGCGGATGGTGTTGGACAGATTGGGGATCTTCACCGCCGTGCGGACAAGTGCCGCCTCGGTCGCCTTGCGCATGTATTTGCGGTCGAGGATCGAGAACGGGCCGAGATTGAACAGCACCTTTTCGCGGCCGAGGAACAGATTCGACGGCACGTCGAGATCGTCGGCCAGCGCAAGGTTCTGGAACACGGTTTCGATGCCCGCCTCGCGTGCCTCGATCGGACCAGTAAAGTTCACTTCCTTGCCGTCGAACCAGATCTGACCGCTGGTGCGCTGCTCGACACCGGTGATCTGGCGCACGAAGGTCGACTTGCCGGCGCCGTTGTCGCCCATGATGGCGACATGCTCGCCCTTGCGTAGTTCGAAGTTAGCGCCTTCGAGCGCGTGCACGCCGCCATAGCGCTTGGTCAGGTTTTCGGTCTTCAGGACGATGTCTGACATGATCATGCCCTCATTGCCCGCAGGCGTTGGCGCCACTGGTCGAGAACCACCGCACCGACGATGATCACGCCCTTGACCATCTCCTGGTAGTAGGCGTCGAGGCGCAGGAAGGTGAAGCCGGAGATGATGACGCCGAAGATCAGCGAGCCGATCACCGTGCCGATGATCGAGCCCCGGCCGCCTGACAGCGAGACGCCACCGATGACCGCCATGGCGATGGCGTCGAGTTCATACATCACGCCCATGCCGGACTGTGCGGTCAGGTTCTTGGAACTCAATACCACGGCGGCAAGTGCTGCAAGCACACCGGCGATGACGTAGACGAGGATCTTGTGGTTGGCGATCTTGATGCCGGACATGCGCGCGGCGTCCTCGTTGGAGCCGATCGCGTAGCAATGCTTGCCGTACCTGGTGTAGGTCATGATCAGCTGGAACAGCACCGCCAGCGACAGGAAGATGATGACGGGCATCAGGCCTTTGCCGATGGCCGCGAAACCCTCGGTGGGAAACGAGATCGGCTGGCCCTTGGACCACCATTTGGCGATGCCGCGCGCGGTCACCATCATGCCGAGCGTGGCGATGAAAGGCGGAATGCGCGTGTAGGCGATCAAGGCACCGTTGACCAGGCCGGCCAGCAGGCCGCAGCCGATCGCGACCAGCACCGGCACGATCACGGGCAGATCGGTCCAGCCTTGCGCCAGGAACATCGCCTTGGGGTTGGGATTGCCGTTGACGGTCGCCACCTGGGCAAAACTCATGGCGATCATCGCGGTCGCGCCGACGATCGAACCCGAGGACAGGTCGATGCCGCCGGTGATGATCACTTGCGTCACGCCGATGGCGATGATGCCGACGATCGACACCTGCAGGATGATGATCTGTAGCCGTGCCTCGTTGAAGATCGCGCTGACGTCGCTGCGGGTGTTGAACAGGAAGCTGTCGCCAAGAAAGACGCGGCCGATCAATTCGAAGATGACGACGAGGATGATGAGCGCCAGGAAAACATTGAATTCGGCCGGCCATGTGCGCTTCTTCGCGTCATAGCTGACCCCGCCGACGCCATGAGATGTCTGTGCCAATCTTCTATCCTCCGTCAGCCGCGGTCGTCCCTTGCTGCCTTGCCGGCGCTGAGGGAAAGAGGAGCGGCGCTGTGAGAGCGCCGCTCCGTGTGCGTGCGGCTCAGTTCTTCTTCAGGAACTTGTCGATGTTCGCCGGCGTCACCAGCTGGAAGGGGACGTAGACCTTGTGTTCGACCTTCTCGCCCTTGGAGAGCTTAAGCGCCGCATCCAGCGCACCGGCGCCCTGGCCGGCCGCATCCTGGAACACGGTTGCGTCGAGGTCGCCCGCCTGCATGGCGGCAAGCGCGTCCTGGGTGGCATCGACGCCGCCGACCACGACCGTCTTCATGTCGATGTTGGCGGCCTTCATCGCCTGGATGGCACCGATGGCGCTTTCGTCATTGTTGGCGATGACGCCATCGAATGGCTTGCCGGTCGACAGCCAGTTGGTCATCAGATTCTGCGCCTCGTCGCGATTCCAGTTCGACGTCTGCTTGTCGATGATCTTGATGAAGCTGCAATCCGGCGTGGCGATTACCTCTTCGATATCCTTGGTGCGCTGCACGGCGGCCTGGTTGGAGAGCTCGCCCATGATCACATAGACATTGGCTTCCTTCTTGCCGGCTTCCGTGAACAGGCGGCAGACTTCCTTGGTCTCGAGCGTGCCGGAATCGGCCTCGTTCGAGGCGACGAAGGCCTGGTTGTCGGGCAGTGTGTCGACATTGACCGGCTCGCGATTGACGTAAACCAGCGGAATCTTGGCTGCGGCGGCTGCATCCGACATCGCCTGCGTGGCCGAGGTGTCGACCGGGTTGACGATGATGGCGTCGACGCCCGACGCGGCGAAATTCTTGATCTGGTCGAGCTGCTTGGCGACGTCGTTCTGCGCGTCCTCGACCTGCAGCTCGACGCCATCCATGCCCTTGGCCTGCTCGATCATGCCGTTGCGCAGCACGGTCAGGAAGTTGTCGTCGAACTTGGCCATCGACACGCCGACCTTGGCGGCAAAAGCGGATGAACTCATCAGCGCCGCGAAAGCGACGCCCAAAATCAGTTTCTTCATTGTCTTTCTCCTCCACATGCTGGTGTCCGGTTTCACCGATTTATCCGGAATCCCCGATCTCCCCGGGGAATCTCTCCCTGCTGTCGTTTCTGTTCCGGGTGACGCCTTGCCGTTTGCTGGAACGCCAAGCCCTCTGTTTGAAACAGATGTTCCGGAACGAAAGAACCAAAATACACAGTTGGTGAAATATTTATTCCATTTTGCCTTGAGGCGTCAAGGAGATTCCAAAACCGGATGCGCGATTTTCGGATGAGGGGCGCTTGCCGCGGAAGGAGCGAACGCGAAACGAGACGCAGACCTGGATCCGTGCCGTGACCGCTACCGAAGAATGCGGTGGCATAGAATGAAGCCGTTCTGTCGCGATCCTTCCCACCGCCCTCTGTCCTGCCGGACATCTCCCCCGCAAGGGGGGAGATCGGCTGTCATCCCGGCTTTTGCCAATCTCCTCCGTTGCAAGAGTGTGCGGAGCGCCGAAGCTGCCAATCTCCCTCCTTGCGGGGGAGATGGCCGGCAGGCCAGAGGGGGGTGCTGTCCCGCCGACATCTCACAGACCTCTGCACCAGTCTGGAACGTCAGAGCCCTAAATGTTCTCCGGCAAATAAATATCGAACGGCAGGAAGGTCTGGCCGGGCGCGTTGGCGGCACCCGTCTCGATGGCGTGCGCCATCAGGTCGACCAGTTCGCGGCACAGCGCTGCCAGCGGCGTGGAGATCACCATTGTCAGGATGCCATCCGCCAAGGCGGAGCGCGATGTCGCGTTGATCTCGTTGCAGATGACCGCGGGCATCTCGGCCGGCTTTGCCTGCCTGAGTGCCGCGACCGCGCCTTCCATGCCGCCGCCGGCGACATAGCAGCCGACGAGATCGGGGTGGCGGCCGAGCAGGTCGAGCAGCGTGTCCTGGGTAATCTCGTTGGCTTCCAGATTGACCAGCGTTTCAAGCAAGGTGAATTCCGGCGCCTGTTCGCGAAAGAACGAGCGAAAGCCGATCTCGCGCAATTCGTGGCCATGGAAGCGGTGGCTGCCGACGAACAACGCGACCTTGCCCGGCCGCTTCGCCGCCTTCGAGATCATCCAGGCCGCGCTGCGGCCGACCTTGCGGTTGTCGAGCCCGACATAGCCCTCGCGGATGCCGGCGGCGAAGTCGGACAGCAGGGAAAACACCGGCAACCCTTTCGCCTTCATCTCCTCGACGGCGACCGTCAGTGTCGGGTGATCCGGCCCGACCAGGGCCACGGCCCGGCACTTGGCCGCCAGCTTGCGCGCGCGCTCGACGATTTCGTCTGGGGCCAGCGAGTCCGCGAAATCGATCATGGCGACGCCGCGGAAACGCGGCGACCGCGACACGGCAAGTTCAAGCTCGCGGGCGAACTCGCTGTAGAAGACGTAGTTGCCCTTGAGCAGCAGGAAGCCGAGCCGGTACTCGGGCAATTCATGGCGCATCCGCTGCTTGATCAGGCCTGCCGCGTGATAGCCGATCTCGGTCGCCGCTTCGTAGACGCGGCGCGCCGTGTCCTCGCGCACCGGCAGGCGGCTGTTGAGCACGCGATCGACAGTTGCCACGCTGACACCGGAGATGCGCGCCAGGTCTGATATGGTCGGCCGTTTCGCCATGCTTGCCTCATTGGAGTGTTGGGCTTTCCTACATCATTCTGATAGGAAATGATAGAAACTATCTTTGTGATGTTGAGTCTATCATGGTCTGGCGCTATTTTTCAGCCTCGAAGCCAATGGATTTCAGGCGTTCGCCCTGGCGAATGCCTCGCCGAGGGAGGCAATCATGTCCACTGCGCCGTCCCGGCGTGACTACAGCCTGATCGGCCGCGACGCCGAGCTCGCCGTCGAGACCGGCCTGTCGGCGGCCGAGTGGTATCACACCGAGATTCCGCGGAAGCAGATGAAAGAGCTGATGCAGCGCTCCGACGGGCCGGCGATCCGCGATACCATCATCTGGCTAGCCGCCCTGATCGTCAGTGGCGCCGGCGGCGTCTGGTTCTGGGGCAGCTGGTGGTGCGTGCCGTTCTTCTTCGTCTATGGCGTTCTCTACGGCTCATCCACCGATTCACGCTGGCATGAATGCGGTCATGGCACCGCCTTCCGGACGCAGTGGATGAATGATGTGGTCTATCAGACCGCCTGCTTCATGATTATGCGCAATCCGGTGACCTGGCGCTGGAGCCACACGCGTCACCACACCGACACCATCATCGTCGGCCGTGACCCGGAAATCTCGGTGATGCGGCCGCCTGATCTGGTTCGCGCCATGCTGGGCTTCGTCGGCGTGCTCGACGCCTGGCATGCGATGAGCGATATGCTGCGCAACGCCGCCGGCAACATCAGCGCGGCGGAAAAGACCTTCATTCCCGAGCAGGAACAGCCAAGGGCGATCCGCATCGCCCGCATCTGGACGGCGATCTATGCCGCCACCATCGCGCTGGCGTTCTACACCGGTTCGTTCCTGCCGCTGATGCTGATTGGCCTGCCCAGGCTCTATGGCGCCTGGCATCACGTCATGGTCGGCCTGCTTCAACATGGCGGCCTGGCCGACAATGTCACCGACCATCGGCTGAACAGCCGCACCGTCTACATGAACCCGATCAGCCGCTTCATCTACTGGAACATGAACTACCATGTCGAGCATCACATGTTCCCGATGGTGCCCTATCATGCGCTGCCGAAGCTGCACGAACTGATCAAGCACGATCTGCCGGCGCCGACACCGTCGATCCTGGCCGGCTACCGCGAGATGATCCCGGTCTTCCTGCGCCAGCTGCGCAACGAGGACTATTTCCTCAAGCGCGAGCTGCCGCCGACCGCACGGCCATATCGCGAAGAATTCCACAACGACACTGTCGCCGCCGCGGCTGAATGATCGTGCTTCTATCCGATTTCCAGGGGAGGACTTGAATGAGCGACTGGGTCGAGGCCTGCACCACCGGCGACATAGACGAGGAGGATGTGATGCGCTTCGATCATGGCGGCCGCACCTTTGCCATCTATCGCAGTCCCGACGACGAGTTCTTCGCAACCGACGGCCTTTGCACGCATGAAAAGGTGCATCTGGCCGACGGCCTGGTGATGGATGACATCATCGAGTGCCCCAAGCACAATGGCCGTTTCAACTACAAGACGGGTGATGCCCGCGGCGCGCCGGTCTGCGTCAACCTGAAAACCTATCCGGTCAAGGTCAACGCCGGCAAAGTCCTGATCCAGATCGGATGACTGATATGGCGCGGGGAATGGTCATCATCGGTGCCGGCGAATGCGGTGGGCGCGCAGCGTTGGCGCTGCGCGAGTTGGGCTATGACGGGCCGGTGACGCTGGTCGGTGATGAGCCGCATCTGCCCTACGAACGCCCGCCGCTGTCGAAGGACGCGATGGCCAGCGAAGCGCCCGAGATCAAGGCGATCGCCAGCGACGCAATTCTGGCCGAGAAATCGATCCGGCATATCCATTCCGTTCAGGCCGTGGCGATCGATCGCGCGGCGCATGCGGTGCGCCTGTCGGACGGTTCGGCCCTGCCTTACGACAAGCTCCTGCTGGCAACCGGCTCGATGCCGCGCAAGCTGCCGATGCCGGGACTGGGTTCGCGCTGCGTTTATCTCCGCACCTTCGCCGATGCGCTCGCTATTCGCGCGCATCTCAAGGCAGGCAATCGTATCGCCATCATCGGCGGCGGCTTCATCGGCCTCGAACTCGCCGCCGCGGCACGCAAGCTCGGAGCGTCGGTCACCGTCATCGAGGCGCAGCCGCGCATCCTGATGCGCGGCGTGCCGGCCGAGATCGCCCAAATCATTCATGATGCGCATGTCGCCGAGGGCGTGAAGATCCTGTGCGGCGACGGCATCGCGTCCATCGCCGACGATGGCAACGAGGTGCGCATTGCGCTTGCCGGCGGACAGCAGATATCAGCCGATCTCGCCGTCATCGGCATAGGCGCCGTGCCAGTGACTGGGCTCGCCGCCGAAGCCGGCCTGACGATCGACAATGGCGTCGCTGTCGATGCCGAGTTGCGCAGCAATGATCCCGATATCTTTGCCGCCGGCGATTGCTGCTCGTTTCCGCTCGCTGTCTATGGCGGCCGCCGCGTGCGGCTGGAAGCCTGGCGCAACGCCCAGGAGCAGGGCGCGCTGGCGGCGAGGAACATGCTGGGCGCCGGCGAGGTGCACGCAGCGGTGCCGTGGTTCTGGTCGGATCAATATGGTCTGTCCCTGCAGATCGCGGGCCTCTCGGACGAGGGCCGCAGCACTGTGCGCCGCGACGTCGGCGATGGCGCCTTCATCCTCTTCCATCTGGCCGAGGATGGCAGGCTGGTGGCGGCCAGCGGCATCGGCCCCGGCAACGCGGTCGCCCGCGACATCAGGCTGGCCGAAATGCTGATCGGCAAACGAGCGAAGCCGACGCCGGAAGCGCTGGGATCGCAAGCCGTCAAGCTGAAGTCGTTGCTGGCGGCTTGAGCTTGCGAAGAATGGAGGGCCGAGGCCCTAAAACAGCGCCTTCAGCTCCGCCAATTTGTCGTTGACCAGCCAGCCGTAATAATTCTCCTCCGGCAGCTTCTCCGGCTCGCTGGCGGCGCGGCGCCTGTCGTTCTCCGCCTTCAGCGCATAGGCGCGCTGCTCCGGATTGCCGACATTGTAGAGCGTGGCGGTCAGCCCCGGATTGCCCGAAATATCGAAGCCGGCAATGCTCTTGTAGGCGTCGATCGATTTTTTGATCGTCGCGGCGACGTAAGGCAGCGTCAGGTCGGGATCCATGATGGTCTTGTAGACCGAATTGGGATCGGCGACGTCGAGCTTCGGCAGGCCCGAAACCTTGTGCACGAGATCGCTCATCTGCAAGGCGGTCAGCGGATTGAGCTGGCCGAGGCCGAAGGTCTGGCCGGCATAATAGGGCTGGAAGAAGGTTGCGCCGAAGCGGTCGTCTGGAAAGCTTGTCCCGCCGACGGATTTGCCGCGAAACGAATGGTTCCACACCTGCTCGCGGCATTCCCACAGATCGTAGCTGTCCGACACCCCGGCGCATTTCTTGAATTCCGGCCGCTGCACGAAATCGGTGATGTCCTCGCCGTCGTAAGCGAAGGATAGCTTGCTGGAGAGATAGGAAATCGCCTTGACGTAGTAGGTCTGCAGCCGGTCATAGGCGTCGACATTATAGGTGTGCTCGCCGACGATGGCGCCGACGATGTGCAGAGGATCGATGCCGTAGGTGGCTGCTACCTTCTTGATCTTGCCGCGCAGATCGGCGTCGTTTTGCAGCAAGGCGTAAACCTTGCGGTACTTCGCCTGGAAGGTGGTGTTGGTCGCCTGCGTGCGCCGGCTGGAGGCGCCGGGAATGTCGGGCTGTTCCGCATTGCGGTTTCCCGCCGGCACCAATGTCGCCGCCTCCGCGGCGAACAGCGTCGCCGCCAGCGTCAAGCCGAGAATGATCAGGATCAGTTTTTTCATGCGCCGCCGCCTAAGCAATTCCAGGAAAAGTGTGAAACGGTTTTCCGTCCGGAATTGCGTCAAAACAAAGAGATAGAGTGGTTCACCGTCTCCGGGAAACGGTGAACTGCCCTAGAGAATTGCCGCGCAAACTAGGTAAAGCTCTTGATTGAGTCGAGAGCACCCCTTCACCCGGCAATACGAAAGGTGGCCTGATGGTACCATCTGGCCACACATGATTCTATTTGCCGGAATCTGTTGCTTAAGCCGGCGCCGGAATGACCCGGCGCCGTCGTTTAAAGGATGAATCGCGACAAATCTGTGTTTCGCGACAGGTCGCCGACATGCTTTTCGACATAAGCGGCGTCGATGGTGACCGCCGTGCCATTGCGGTCGGGCGCGTCGTAGGAGATGTCGTCCAGCACCCGCTCCATCACCGTCTGCAACCGCCTTGCGCCGATGTTCTCGACGCTGGCGTTGAGGTCGACGGCGATGCCGGCCAGCGAATCGATGGCGTCGTCGGTGAAGGTCAGGTCGACGCCTTCTGTCTTCATCAGCGCGATATACTGCTTGATCAGGCTCGCCTCGGTCTCGGTCAGGATGCGGACGAAATCGTCCTTCTCCAGCGCGCGCAACTCGACGCGGATCGGCAGGCGGCCCTGCAATTCCGGCAACAGGTCGGACGGCTTGGAGACGTGGAACGCACCCGAGGCGATGAACAGGATGTGGTCGGTCTTCAACGGTCCGTATTTGGTCGCCACGGTGGTGCCCTCGATCAGCGGCAGCAGGTCGCGCTGCACGCCTTCGCGAGAAACGCCGGCACCCATGCCACCTTCACGTGACGCGATCTTGTCGATCTCGTCGAGGAAGACGATGCCGTCATTCTCCGTCGCGTCGAGCGCCCGGCGCACCACCTCATCCTGGTCGAGCAGCTTGTCGGACTCATCGTTGACCAGCAGCGCGTAGGATTCCTTGACCGTCGTCTTGCGCGCCTTGGTCTTCTTGCCGCCCATCGCCTTCGACAGCATGTCGTTGATGTTGAGCACGCCGATATTGGCGCCCGGCATGCCGGGGATCTCGAAGCCTGGCATACCGCCAGTGCCGGTGTCGGCGACTTCGATCTCGATCTCCTTGTCGTCTAGCTCGCCATCGCGCAGCTTCTTGCGGAAGCTATCGCGCGTCGCCGGGCTCGCTGTCTTGCCGACAAGCGATTCCAGCACCCGTTCCTCGGCGTTGATGTGGGCGCGCGCCTTGACGTCCTCGCGCATCTTCTCGCGCACCAGGCCGATGGCGATCTCGACCAGGTCGCGGATGATCTGTTCGACGTCACGGCCGACATAGCCGACTTCGGTGAACTTGGTCGCCTCGACCTTGACGAAAGGCGCACCGGCCAGCCGCGCCAGGCGGCGCGAGATCTCGGTCTTGCCGACGCCCGTCGGCCCGATCATCAGGATGTTCTTCGGCATCACCTCTTCGCGCATCTGGCCTTCCAGCTGCTGGCGGCGCCAGCGGTTGCGCAAGGCAATGGCCACGGCGCGCTTGGCGTCCTTCTGGCCGATGATGAAGCGGTCGAGTTCCGAAACGATTTCGCGGGGAGAGAATGTGCTCATATGACTAAATTCCACTTTGCCACTGCTTGATGGCCTCGAACGGATGCAGCAGCATGATCACGTTGAGTGTCAGATTGTCCCGGATGAGATAGCCGGTACCCAGTTCGAAGATGATGGCAAGGCTGACGATCACCCATATAGGTAGCCTTCGCGCCATCACAAATCCCAGCACCATGGCCAGTGTGTCGGACACCGAATTGATGATGCTGTCGCCGTAATAATCGAGCGAGATGGTACCGGCGCGGTAGCGGTCGATGATGAACGGGCTGTTCTCGACCAGTTCCCAGCCGCCTTCGATGAAAACGGCGAATGCAAGCCTCAGGCCGATCGGTGAGCGCGGGAACAAAAACCGCGCCAGGGCATAGAACAGGAAGCCGTGGATGAGATGCGAGGGCGTGTACCAGTCCGAAATATGCTGGGAATTCTCCGAACTCTGCACGACGCCATGCCAGAGCTTGACGTAGCCGCAGGTGCAGATCGGTGTCCGTCCCATCAAATAAAGCGTGACGGCCTGGATGATGATCAGGCCAAGCACGATGAGCAGCCCCATCCGCCAGCTGTTTTCGTAGGCCGAGAGGTTTTTGTCCTCGCCGGATGCTTTCATGCCCTCATTCCCCCTCATGCCCGTCGTGCTCTTCGGTCATCACAGCCCGCTACGCCTTCAGCGGCGGCAGCCAGCGGATTACGGCCGCCGGCAAAGTGGGCTTGACGACAATTCGCCGGATACGCTGCCAGCCCGCCCCGAAAAGGATGATCAACGCGCCGACAACGACCAAGATCAAGGCAAAAGGCGGAATGCCAGTCGAATGGGAGGCGGAGTTGACCAGATAGTAGATGCCCAGCGAGCCGAAATAGGCCAATGTGGGAACCAACAGCGAACGGCGGTCTATGGCAAGCGCAACATAAACGAAGCCAAGGATCAGGATCGTCAGCATGATGGTCGCATTGGCGTCGGGCGCGATATGTCCAAATGCGACGTTCTGGCCAGTTGCCATGATAAAGAGCGGATGCACCAGCATGGGCGCCGATACGACATGCAGCCAGAACGCACAATCGGACCAGATCTTGCGCCGATCCCGGTCGTGGATGTCGAAAGCCACGGCCGTCGAGAATACGATCAGGCCGCAGATCAGCGGCATGTAGAGTGCCGCGCGGAGCAATTCGGGAACATCCTCGAGGCTTGGCGGCGCAACCGCGCCTGTCGTCACGCCGTCGTACAGGATTATTGCCGTTTGCAGGAAAGCAAGCAGTGTAAAGGCGATGGCGATGACCCCGGCAAGGACGGGGACGCGAAAGCGCCAGAAATAGATTACCGCCGCCGCTATTCCCCCGCCGAGAAACAGATATCCGGCCCGGGAAGCCGTCTGGCGCAACGCCAATAGCTGCCAGATGGTCTCCGGCATGCGGATGTCAAAGCTGGCCTCAACCCGCAGTGCCAGCGCGACCAGGATGGCGACCATGAAGATCAGGGCAAGCACGGAAGAAGACAATTTCATCCGGTGCTGACGCGTGACAATTTCGGCGAGCGCCCAGGCGAAAACCGCAAGAATGCCGGCAATCCAGAACGTCTGACCAGGAAGCATGGTGATGAGGACGAAGAAGATACCGGCGTTGAGCAGAACAGTCCCCACGGTGATGAAGAGATCATTGCCGCCGCCGACCAGCCGCAGGTTTTCCTCGTCACCCTCATCATCGACGCGCTGCGCCTCAGCCGCGACCGAGCGTTCCATGGCCTCAAGTTGATCCCGCAGCGCCTGCGAAATCAGACCCGCGGCGATTGCCTTGTCGAGTGTTTCCGCGCGGATCAATCGGGCTCCTGTGGCGCGTCGCGCGCCATCATCAATGCTGGCCCGTATTCCGATGTTCTGGTGTCAAAGGCAACAAAGCCGGCTTTCTCATAGGCTCGGATGGCCCGTTCATTGGATGGATCCGGGTCTATGATGACGCGCGGCACGCCTTCCTCGAACAGCTGTTCGACGAACTGGCGCACGATTGCCGAGCCATGGCCGAGCCCGAGCAGCTCCGGCCGGCCGATCGACAGGTCGATGCCGAGCGTGCCGAACGGCTGGTCGGCATAGGGATGGTCGTCTTCCATGTGCGGATCGTAGCTTTGCAGATAGGCAATCGGCTTGCCGTCGAGTTCGACGATCAGCGGCTCGACGGAAATGCTATCGATGTGCTCGCGAATCTCGGCGATTTCCGTTTCGGGATCGTCCCACCACTCCGCGACATGCGGCTCGGCGAGCCAGCCGGCAATCATCGGCAGGTCTTTCTCGGTTACCGGCCGAAAATCATACCTGTCTTCTTGTTCAACCATGATCTTTCCCGAAAACCGGTTTCCACTTTTCGGGATCATGATTGGCGGCCGGGTCAGCCGGCATCGAGCGTTTCGATGACGAAATTATTGTTGGTGTAGACGCAGATGTCGGATGCGATCTGCATCGCCTTGCGAGCGATCTCCTCGGCGTCCTTGTCGCTGTCCATCAGCGCGCGCGCCGCGGCCAGCGCGTAATTGCCGCCCGAACCGATGGCCATGACGCCATGTTCGGGCTCGAGCACGTCGCCGGTGCCGGTCAGCGCCAGCGAGACCGACTTGTCGGCAACCAGCATCATCGCTTCCAGCCGGCGCAGATAGCGGTCAGTGCGCCAGTCCTTGGCGAGTTCGACGCAGGCGCGCGTCAGCTGGTCGGGATATTGTTCGAGCTTGGCTTCGAGCCGCTCCAGAAGGGTGAAGGCATCGGCCGTGGCGCCGGCGAAACCGGCGATCACATTGCCGCCCTTGCCGATGCGACGCACCTTTTTGGCGTTGCCCTTCATGATGGTCTGGCCAAGGCTGACCTGGCCATCGCCGGCGATCACCACCTTGTTGCCCTTGCGCACCGTCACGATGGTCGTGGCGTGCATGGTCAGTTCATTCGACATTTCCTGGCTCCGAGCAGCGCTATCCCAAAAGGCGATTGGCGCGGTACGAGTGACTTGATCGGCCATATGTATGCATGGGCCCGGTGATTGCAAACGGCTCGATACCCGACCGGGATGGCAACTGGCAATCGCCGGATCATGCTGCTAGAAGGCTCTCGTTTTCAAGCCGGTGAAGGCTTGGAACGCGTGAAAACCCTGGGACAAGGACAAGGTCATGCTGCCCCGTTCCGCCGAAGCCAGCCGCAAGACCAAGGAAACCGATATCGCGGTATCGGTCCATGTCGACGGTTCGGGCAAATCAGACATTTCGACGGGCGTCGGCTTCTTCGACCATATGCTGGACCAGCTTTCCCGCCACTCGCTGATCGACATGACGGTCAGGGCCAAGGGCGACCTGCACATCGACGACCACCACACGGTCGAGGATACCGGCATCGCGCTCGGCCAGGCGCTGGCCAAGGCACTCGGCGAACGGCGCGGCATCATGCGCTATGCCTCGATCGACCTTGCCATGGACGAAACGCTGACGCGTGCGGCGATCGACGTGTCCGGCCGTCCTTTCCTGGTCTGGAACGTTTCCTTCTCGTCGCCGAAGATCGGCACCTTCGACACCGAACTGGTGCGCGAGTTCTTCCAGGCGCTGGCGCAGAATGCCGGCATCACGCTGCATGTCACCAATCATTACGGCGCCAACAACCACCACATCGCCGAGACCTGCTTCAAGGCGGTGGCGCGTGCGCTGCGCACGGCACTCGAACGCGATCCGCGTCAGCCGGACGCGGTTCCTTCCACCAAGGGATCTTTGAAGGGATAGCGTCATGGCCGCCTATGTCGTCATGGAACCGCCCGGCGGCAGTGAGAAAGCCGATACAACGGCCTTTGTCCGCGATGGCTTCGCCTGGCTCGGTTTTCTGGTGCCGCCGCTATGGCTCGCCTGGCACCGGCTGTGGATCGAAGCAGCCCTTGCCTTCGTCATCATGGGCCTGCTTTCGATGCTCGGCCAAAAGCTCGGTCTTGGGCTGGCCGACTCGCTGCTGTCGCTGCTGGTTTCGCTCTATGTCGGACTGGAAGGACAGGCGCTGCGCATATCGGCACTTCGCCGGCGCGGCTGGCACGAATGGGGCGTGGTCGAGGCCGGATGGCTCGATGATGCCGATACGCGCTATGCGCTCGAGACGGATGCGCTTGCCGATGAGGCTGCCCCGGTGCAACGCATGGTCCCGGACGCTGCTCGCGCGCGGCCCGCGCAGCCGGGCATGGCGTTGGGGCTGACCCACATTCCGGGAAGACGCTGACATGCGGGTTGCCATCATCGACTACGGTTCGGGCAATCTGCGCTCGGCCACCAAGGCTTTCGAGCGCGCCGCGCGGGAAGCCGGCATATCAGCGGACATCGACCTGACCGCCGATGCCGAACGGGTGCGTACCGCTGATCGCATCGTCCTGCCCGGCGTCGGCGCCTACGCCGACTGCGCGGCCGGCTTGCATGCCGTCGAAGGTATGTGGGAAGCGGTGGAAGAAGTCGCGATCGGTAAAGGCCGGCCCTTCCTCGGCATCTGCGTCGGCATGCAGCTGATGTCGCAGCGTGGCCTCGAAAAGACAATTACCAACGGCTTTGGCTGGATATCAGGCGACGTCAAGGAGATCACGCCCGCCGATCCGGCGCTGAAAATCCCGCAGATCGGCTGGAACACGATCGAACTCAAACGCCGGCATCCGCTGTTTGCCGGCATTCCGACCGGGCCGGACGGGCTGCACGCCTATTTCGTCCATTCCTACCATCTCGATGCGCGCAAGGCGGACGAGGTCCTGGCGGTCGCCGACTATGGCGGCCCGGTGACGGCCGCCGTTGCCCGTGACAATCTCGTCGGCACGCAGTTCCACCCCGAAAAGAGCCAGGCGCTGGGCCTTGCCCTGATCACCAATTTCCTGCGCTGGAGGCCCTGAGCATGATCCCGAAAAATGGCCCCCGGTTTTCTCGGACAAACGGTTCCCGTTTGTCCAGAGATCATGCTCAAGCGAAGGGATAACGCATGAGCAAGAAGGGCTATTGGATGGCGATGATCGATGTCCGCGATCCCGATGTGTATAAGCAGTACATCGAGGCGAATGCCGTCGCCTTCGCGAAATACGGCGCTAAATTTCCAGTGCGGGCCGGTCGTTACGAGAATCCCGAAGGACCGACCGGCAACCGTCATGTGCTGGTTGAGTTCGACTCCTACGACAAGGCGGTCGAATGCTATCATTCGCCGGAATATCAACACGCCTCGAAGTTCCGGCTTGCCGCCTCATCAGGCCATTTCGTCATCGTTGAAGGCGCCTGAACGGATGATCCTTTTCCCAGCCATCGACCTCAAGGACGGCCAATGCGTGCGCCTCAAGCACGGCGACATGGCCACCGCGACCATCTACAATGACGACCCGGCAGCCCAGGCCAAAGCCTTCGAGCAGCAGGGCTTCGAGTGGCTGCATGTCGTCGACCTCAATGGCGCCTTCCAGGGCCAGAGCGTCAACAGTGCGGCGGTCGGCGCCATCCTCAAGGCGACGAAAAACCCGGTGCAGCTCGGCGGTGGCATCCGCACGCTGGCGCAGATCGAGGACTGGCTCGATCGCGGGCTGGCCCGCGTCATCCTCGGCACGGTGGCGGTGCGCGATCCCGACCTGGTCAAGCAAGCTTGCAAGACGTTTCCGGGCAAGGTGGCCGTCGGCATCGATGCCAAGGGCGGCAAGGTCGCCGTCGAGGGCTGGGCCGAGGCGTCGAGCCTCGGCGTTATCGAACTGGCGAAGAAATTCGAGGGCGCCGGCGTCGCCGCCATCATCTATACCGACATCGACCGTGACGGCGTCCTGACCGGCATCAACTGGGATGCCACCATCGACCTCGCCGACGCCGTGTCGATCCCGGTCATCGCGTCCGGCGGCCTCGCATCGATCGCCGACATCGTGCGCATGACCATGCCCGATGCGCAGAAGCTCGAAGGCGCCATCTCCGGCCGCGCGCTCTATGACGGCCGCATCGATCCGGCCGAGGCTCTGGCGATCCTGCAGGGCAAGGCGGAGACGCGGACGTGAACATCTCCATCATCCTGGCCTCCTATGATAGCGGCCATTACCATGGCGGCATGGGCCAGGGTCCGGATGCGCTGATATCAGGCGGGCTTGTCGACGCCCTGACGATGGCCGGCCACGATGTGATGGTCGAGGATATCGGCAAGGTTGGAGATGCCCAGGAGCGCGAAATCGCCACCGGCTTTGCTGTCTGCAACGCGGTTGCGACCGAGGTTCGCCTTGCCCGTGACGCCGGTCGGTTTCCCATCGTCCTTGCCGGAAACTGCCTGACCAGCGCCGGCGCGGTCGCCGGCGAGGACGCCGATGCGATCATCTGGGCCGACCAGCACGGCGACCTCAACACGCCCGAGACATCCACATACGGCTTTCTCGACGGCATGGCGCTGGCGACGGTGCTTGGCCTGTGCTGGCGGCCGATGGCGGCGGCCATCCCCGGCTTCAAGCCGATCGATCCCTCACGCTGTGTGCTCGTCAACGCGCGCGACCTCGATCCGGCGGAAAAGCAACTCCTCGAAACATTGCCGATAATCCGGACGGAATGCCCCGGAGTGGCCCAGGCGACCGAAAGACTGAAGGTCGCCGGTGCCAAACGCGTGCACATGCATCTCGACATGGACGTACACGATCCCCGGGAGTTGCAGGCCAACCGCTATGTCAGTTCCGGCGGGCCGAGCCCGGAACAGTTGCGCGACGCCACTTGCGCCATGGCACTTGCGGTGCCGGTCGTCGGCATCACCGTCTCCGCCTACGATCCGGCTTTCGACGCGCAGGGCGACGTCCCGCCGCTGGTCGGTCAGTTGCTCAACGATCTCATCGCCACGATAGAGGGCCGCTGATGCTCAAAGCCCGTGTCATCCCCTGCCTCGACGTCAAGAACGGTCGCGTCGTCAAGGGCGTCAACTTCGTCGATCTCATCGACGCCGGCGATCCAGTCGAGGCGGCCAAGGCCTATGACGCGGCTGGCGCCGACGAACTCTGCTTTCTCGACATCACCGCTTCGTCGGACAATCGCGAGACCATCTTCGACATCGTCGCCCGCACCGCCGAACAATGCTTCATGCCGCTGACCGTCGGCGGCGGCGTGCGCCAGGTCGCCGACATCAGGAAGCTGCTGCTGGCTGGCGCCGACAAGGTGTCGATCAACACGGCGGCGGTGAAGAACCCGGATTTCGTCGCCGAGGCGGCCGACAAGTTCGGCAACCAGTGCATCGTCGTCGCCATCGACGCCAAGAAGGTGTCTGGCACCGGCGAGGCCGATCGCTGGGAGATATTCACCCATGGCGGGCGCGAGAAGACCGGCATCGACGCGGTCGAATTCGCTCGGCTGATGGTCGATCGCGGCGCCGGCGAGATCCTGCTGACGTCGATGGACCGAGACGGCACCAAGGCCGGCTACGACATCGCACTGACCCGCGCCATTGCCCACGCGGTGCGCGCGCCGGTGATCGCTTCCGGCGGGGTCGGCACGCTGGATCACATGGTCGAAGGCATTCGCGATGGCCATGCCGGCGCGGTGCTGGCGGCCTCCATCTTCCATTTCGGCACCTACACGATAGCGCAGGCCAAGGCGCATATGGCCGCCGCGGGGCTGCCGATGCGGCTGGACTCCCTCGGTAATCGGTCCTAAAGCATGATCCCGAAAAATGGGAACCGGTTTTCGGAAAAAGATCATGCTTAAACAAGCAGATAGATGACGGTCATGACAGAGTTTTCGCTATCCGACCTGGAAAAGATCATCGGGGAACGCGCCCATTCCGGTGATCCGGACTCCTGGACCGCAAACCTGTTTGCGCGCGGCATCGACAAGGCGGCGCAGAAGCTCGGTGAAGAAGCGGTCGAGACTGTCATTGCCGCCGTCAAGGGCGATAAGCAGGCCCTCGTTTCGGAAAGTGCCGATCTTGTATATCATTGGCTCGTCGTTCTCGGCCTCTCCGGGGTTCCGCTGAGCGAGGTGCTTAGGGAACTCGAAGGCCGCACCAGGCGTTCGGGCATCGCCGAGAAGGCGTCACGGCCCAAGGGCTGACCGCGAGGAGGGCAGGTATCTCGATGGATCAGCTCGCGCCAACCGAGAAATATTCCCCCTTTCGTTTCTTCTCCGCCGAGCAATGGTCGCAATTCCGCGCCGACACGCCATTGACGCTGAGCGCGGACGAATTCCGCCGCCTGCGTTCGCTCAACGACCCGATCGACCTCGAAGAGGTCAAGCGCATCTATCTGTCGCTGTCGCGGCTTTTGTCCGCGCATGTCGAGGCGAGCCAGCTGCTGTTCAGGCAACGCCAGGCCTTCTTCAACGCGGTGGACATCGTCAAGACGCCTTTCATCATCGGCATTGCCGGTTCCGTCGCGGTCGGCAAATCGACCACGGCGCGCGTGTTGAAGGAGCTGTTGGCGCGTTGGCCGTCGAGCCCCAAGGTCGACCTCATCACCACCGACGGCTTCCTGCTGCCCAACGAGGTGCTGCGCCGCGAGAACCTGATGGAACGCAAGGGTTTTCCAGACAGCTACGACGTCGGCGCGCTGCTGCGCTTCCTCTCGGGCATCAAGTCGGCGCTGCCCGATGTCCGCGCGCCGGTCTATTCGCACCTGACCTATGACGTCATTCCCGGCGAGTTCGTCACCATCGACCGGCCCGACATCCTGATCTTCGAAGGCATCAATGTCCTGCAGCCAGGCAAGCTGCCGCAGGACGGCAAGATCGTGCCCTTCCTGTCGGATTTCTTCGACTTCGCCATCTATATCGACGCCGACGAGAAGCTGATCCACAATTGGTACATCTCCCGCTTCATGCGGCTGCGCGAGACCGCCTTCCGCAACCCGGACTCCTTCTTTCACCGCTATTCGCAGCTCTCGGAGGGTTCGGCGCGCGCCATCGCCGAAGGCCTGTGGACGAACATCAATCTGAAGAATCTGCGCGAAAACATCCTGCCGACGCGGGCCCGCGCCGACTTGATCCTGCGCAAGGGCGCCGACCATCTCGTTGAGGAAGTGGCGCTCAGGAAGCTGTGACGGCCGGCTTCGTCACCCGTCGCAGCGTCAGGTTGATGCGGCCGCCATTTTTCAGCAGCGCCGAGGTCGAGGGATAGATCCGATCGACGCCGTGAAAGCACAGCCGCCCCTCGCCGCCGAGCACCACGACATCGCCGCTTTTCAGTCGGAACGACTTGGTGGCACCATCGCGCGTCGCCCCCTCGCCCGTCACTTGGCCGACCCGGAACAGGCAGTCGTCGCCGAGCGAGACGGAAACCACCGGCGCCGAAAAATCGGCCTCGTCGCGGTCCTGGTGCAGGCCCATTTTTGCTTCCGGCGTATAGAAATTGACCAGGCACGCCTCAGGCGGATGCGGATAGCCAGAGACCTGCCGCCACAGCTCGAGCAATGCCTCCGGGATTGGCGGCCATGGCGCTCCGGTCACCGGATGGGTCGGCTGGTAGCGGTAGCCCTGCTCCTTGTCGGTGACCCAGCCGAGCGGGCCGCAATTGGTCATGCGAACGCTCATCTCCTTGCCGGTGCGCGGCATGGCCGGCACGAACAGCGGCGCCTGCTGCACGATATTTCTCACCTCCTCGACCAGCGCTTCCTGCACGCTGCGTGACAGGTAAGCCGGCATGTGGCGGACGCCTTTGGGCAGGACAAGCACGGATTCGGTCACCTCGCGAAGAGTTCGGAACCGTAAAATGTCACGATCGAATGAAAACGGCGACCCGAAAGCCGCCGCTCATGCCTAATTCGCAGTTCGCCCCGATCAGGCCAGGTCCGGTATCCGCAGCACCTGGCCCGGATAGATCTTGTCGGGATGGGTCAGCATCGGCTTGTTGGCCTCGAAGATGACCGTGTTCTTGACACCCTTGCCCTTGCCGTAGCTCTTCTCGGCGATCTTCCAGAGATTGTCGCCCTTCTGGACAGTATAGAAGGTGGGTTCCTTGGCTGGGGCCGCGGTCTTGCCGGCCTCTGGCGCGACCTGCAATTCGTCCGCCTGCACCTTGGAGACGCCAAGCGTGTTGCCGACGGCGATGACCGCCTTTTCGAAGATCGACTGGTCCTTGACCACACCCTTGAGTACTGCCGTATCACCCTTGACGACGACCTCGACGCCATCGGTGCCGAGCTTGTGCGAATCGAGCTCCTTCTTGAGTGTATCGGCCGTGGGTGCGGCTTCTTCGTCGCCGCCGATGCCCAGTTTCTTGCCGACGCTCTTGACGAAATCGAACATGCCCATCTTTGGTCTCCCTTGCTGTGGCAATGAGGGAACCTTGCATCTGCGATGCGAAATGGGAAGTCGTTTTGAGCGCGTTATTGGTGTGGTGCTTAATCGTTCTCCACCCGGCCGCGTAGTTTCTTGATCGTGCCGCGTCCGGCCTTGCTCTTCAGCCGCCGCTCCACGGCGCCCTTCGACGGCCGCGTCTTCTTGCGCGGCGGCGGCGGCGGTTCGGCGGCCTTGGCGACCAGCGCCGTAAGCCGTGCGCGTGCGTCCGCCCGGTTCTGTTCCTGGGTGCGGAAGCGGCCTGCCTCGATGACGATGACACCGTCCTTGGTGGCGCGCTGGCCGGCAAGCTTGATCGCCCGCTCGCGCACGCGCTCCGACAGGCCCGTCGCGTTGGCCGCGTCGAAGCGCAGTTGCACCGCTGTCGCCACCTTGTTGACGTTCTGGCCGCCCGGACCGGACGAACGGATGAAGTCCTCGTGCAGGTCGCCCGGGTAGATCACCGCATCGTCGGATATGATGATGTTGTCGTCGTTCGCCATGCCGCAGTCATGGCGCGGCGGATCGAAAAAGAAAAGGCCCGATCGAAACCGGGCCTTTCAACGATAGCCGAGCCGGATGGCGTGATTACTCCGCCGCTTCCTGCATGCGCGGCGCGGCACCCAGCACCACGGCGTCGACATGGCTTTCGAATTTCTCGAAGTTGACGGCAAACATGCCGACCAGTCTTGTCGCCTGCAGGTCATAGCCGGCCTTGTCCGCCCAGGTCGCCCGAGGGTCCAGAATCATCGGGTCGAGAATGGCGCTGTCGACGCCGCGAACCGCCACCGGCACCTCGAAACCGAAATGCGGGTCGGTGCGGAACTCGGCCGTCTTCAGCGAGCCGTCGAGTGCGGCGGCAAGCAAGGCCCGCGTCGCCTTGATCGGCATCCGCTTGCCGGTGCCGTAGGCGCCGCCGGTCCAGCCGGTGTTGACCAGCCAGCAATCGGCACCATGGCGTGCAATCAGTTCACGCAGCAGATTGCCGTATTCCGATGGATGACGTGGCATGAAGGGGGCACCGAAGCAGGTCGAAAACGTCGCTTCGGGCTCGGTCACGCCCTTTTCGGTCCCGGCCACCTTGGCGGTGTAACCGGACAGGAAATGATACATCGCCTGCGCCGGGCTCAGCCGCGCGATCGGCGGCATCACGCCGAAGGCATCTGCGGTCAGCATGATGATGTTGTTGGGATGGTTGGCGCGTCCGGTCTTGCTGGCGTTGGGGATGAAATCCAGCGGGTAGGCGCAGCGTGTGTTCTCGGTGAGCCTTCCATCGTTGAAATCCGGCACGCCATGGACATCGAGCACGACATTTTCCAGCACGGTGCCGAAGCGCTGCGTGGTGGCAAAGATTTCCGGCTCGGCCTCCGCCGACAGCTTGATCGTCTTGGCGTAGCAGCCGCCTTCGAAATTGAAGATGCCGTGCGGCCCCCAGCCATGCTCGTCGTCGCCGATCAGCGTGCGCGAGGGATCGGCCGAGAGCGTCGTCTTGCCGGTGCCCGACAGGCCGAAGAAGATGGCGGCATCGCCGGCCGCACCCTCATTGGCCGAGCAATGCATCGGCATCACGCCTTTCGCCGGCAGCAGATAGTTGAGCATGGTGAACACCGACTTCTTCATCTCGCCGGCATAGGAGGTGCCACCGATCAGCACGATCTTGCGCGTGAGATCGACGGCGATCACCGTTTCGGTGCGGCTGCCGTGGCGGACGGGATCGGCTCGGAAGGACGGCAGGTCGATGATGGTCATCTCGGGCACGAAATGCTCAAGTTCGGCCGCATTCGGACGGATGAGCAGATTGCGGATGAACAGCGAGTGCCAGGCAAACTCGGTGATCACCCTGGTGGGCAGCTTCAGCTCCTCATCGGCGCCGCCGACCAGATCCTGGACGTAAAGATCCTTGTCCGCGGCATGCGCCCGGAAATCGGCAAGCAGCGTGTCGAACTGGGCCGGCGAGATCGCCTTGTTGTTGTCCCACCAGATATGCGGCTCGGTGGCGCCGTCGCGGACGACGAACTTGTCCTTGGGCGAGCGGCCGGTGTGCTGGCCGGTCTCGGCGACCAGCGCGCCATGTGCGGTCAGCCGGGCTTCGCCGCGCCGGATCGATTCCTCATAAAGCGCGGCTGCACCGAAATTATAGCGCACCATGCCGGTGGTTTTCAGGCCGATATGATCGATCGCGCAGGCGGAATTGCGTTTGCCGACTTCCGACATGGGTGTCCCTTCTGGATTTGCCGCATCTTTGCCGGCACGTTTCCGGCAAGCCCGCACCGCAGGCTGAAATGGTCAGAACCAGAAAAGCCAAATGATATCAAATCATTAATCGATTTAAATATTTTGAAAGTTGTTTAAATCGTTTATATGTGCAAAAAGTTTCGCGGTTGCCCAAAGGATTGGCGATGTTCGTTCGTCCAATCCATATCGAGGTAGGATTGTGGCCGCCGGCAAGCCGCGCGTGACAGCGGACAAGGCCTATGCCACATTTTGTACCTAATTTGTCCTGCAAAAGCCCCTTCTACGAAAGAAGGGACAGCTCATGAGGGAGCCGCTTGAAATGGCAACAATCGCGCTTGTCGATGACGACCGCAACATTCTGACATCGGTGTCGATCGCCCTCGAATCCGAGGGGTATCGCGTCGAGACCTACACGGATGGTGCGTCAGCGCTGGAAGGATTGGCGGCACGCCCGCCGAATCTTGCCATCCTCGACATCAAGATGCCGCGCATGGACGGCATGGAACTGCTGCGCCGGATGCGCCAGAAGTCCGACCTCCCGGTGATCTTCCTGACTTCCAAGGACGACGAGATCGATGAATTGTTCGGCCTCAAGATGGGCGCCGACGATTTCATCCGCAAACCGTTCTCGCAGCGTCTGCTGGTCGAGCGGGTGCGCGCCGTGCTGCGCCGTGCCAGTGCCCGCGAAGCCGCGGCCAAGACACCAAGCCAAGCGGCCCGCTCGCTCGAGCGCGGTCAGCTTGTCATGGACCAGGAGCGCCATACCTGCACTTGGAAGGGCGAGCCGGTGACGCTCACGGTCACCGAATTCCTCATCCTGCATTCGCTGGCGCAGCGTCCCGGTGTCGTAAAAAGCCGTGATGCGCTGATGGATTCGGCCTATGATGAACAGGTCTATGTCGACGACCGCACCATCGACAGCCACATCAAGCGGCTGCGCAAGAAGTTCAAGGCCGTCGACGACGACTTCGAGATGATCGAAACCCTTTACGGAGTCGGATACCGGTTCCGCGAAGCGTAAGTTAGCAGGGACTGCTATTCGATGGCAGTGGAAGCACAGCGAAGCAGACCGGCGGGCGCCTCCAGGCGGCCGTCGCGGATCATGCCGTCTTTCGTGTCGAAGATCACGGTGCCGATGCGCCGCTTCCTCGGCCATCATATCTTTTCCAGCCTGACGCGGCGTATCCTCTTCCTCAACCTTGCCGGCCTTGCCGTCCTGGTGACCGGCATCCTCTATCTCAACACCTTCCGCGACGGGCTGATCGACGCCCGCGTCGAAAGCCTGATGACCCAGGGCGAGATCATCGCCGGCGCGATCGCCGCGTCGGCGACGGTCGAGACGGACTCGATCAGCATCGACCCGGAAAAGCTGCTTGAGCTGCAGGCCGGCGAAAGCCTGGGACCGGGCTCCGACCAACTCGACAATCTCGACTTCCCGATCAACCCGGAGCGCGTCGCGCCGGTGCTGAGAAGGTTGATCTCGCCGACCCGGACCCGCGCCCGCATCTATGACCGCGACGCCAATCTGCTGCTCGATTCGCGCCATCTCTATTCGCGCGGCCAGATCCTGCGCTACGACCTGCCGCCGGTCGAAGAGGAAGAGCCCGACCTGGTCGAGCGCATCCAGAAATTCGTCTTCGACTTCTTCCGCAACACCGAGCTGCCGGTCTATCACGAGCAGCCGGGCGGCAATGGCGCCGCCTTCCCGGAAGTGGTCAAGGCGCTCACCGGCAGCCCGTCTACCATCGTTCGCGTCTCGGAACAGGGCGAGCAGATCGTTTCCGTGGCGGTGCCGATCCAGCGCTTCCGCGCCGTTCTTGGCGTGCTGATGCTGTCGACCGAAGGCGGCGACATCGACAAGATCGTTGCCGCCGAGCGCAAGGCCATCCTGCGCGTCTTCGGCATCGCGGCCTTGGTCACCGCCATCCTGTCGCTGCTGCTCGCCTCCACCATCGCCAATCCGCTGCGCCGGCTGTCGGCGGCGGCCGTGCGGGTGCGGCGCGGCGTCAAGAGCCGTGAGGAAATCCCCGACTTTTCCGACCGCCAGGACGAGATCGGCAATCTGTCGATCGCCATACGCGACATGACCAACGCGCTCTACGCCCGCATCGAGGCGATCGAAAGCTTTGCGGCAGATGTGTCGCATGAATTGAAGAACCCGCTGACGTCGCTGCGCAGCGCGGTGGAAACCTTGCCGCTGGCCAAGAACGACGATTCGCGCGGCCGTTTGATGGACATCATCCAGCACGATGTCAGGCGGCTGGACCGGCTCATCACCGATATTTCCGACGCCTCACGCCTTGATGCGGAGCTCGCGCGCGAAGATGCCGGGAACGTCGACCTGAAGAAATTCATCACCGATCTCGTCGCCGTTTCGCGTGAAGCCACGCGCAACAAGAAGGCGGTCGAGATCGAGTTCAAGGTCGCCAAACTGCCGCAAGGCGTCAAAGGCTATTTCGTCGTTGGCCATGATCTGCGCATCGGCCAGGTCATCACCAATTTGATCGAGAACGCCCGCTCCTTCGTTCCCGAGGACCATGGCCACATCGGCCTGTCGCTGGCGCGCGCCGGCAAGTTCAACATTGTCACCGTCGACGACAATGGTCCCGGCATCCGCGCCGACAACATCGACCGCATCTTCGAACGCTTCTACACCGACCGGCCGGCCGGCGAGGCGTTCGGCCAGAATTCCGGCCTTGGCCTGTCGATATCCAGGCAGATCGTCGAGGCCCATGGCGGCACGCTGACCGCCGAGAACATCCCGGGCACCAAACCCGGCGAGATCAAGGGTGCGCGCTTTGTCGTGACGCTGCCGGCCGAAGCATGATCCCGAAAAGTGGAAACCGGTTTTCGGACAAGATCATCATGCTTCATCCAAAAACATGATCGTGCAAGATCGTGCCTGATTCAGTTGCACAGCCTGAAAACATTCACGGAACCGCGATCCTGATCGGCGAGCGCGGCGTCCTTATCACCGGGCCGTCCGGCGCCGGCAAGACGACGCTGGCGCTGACACTCCTGGACCATTGCCGCGCGCGCGGGCTGTTCTCGCGGCTGATCGGCGACGACAGGCTGCTTGCCGCGGCCCGCGCCGGGCGGCTGGTCTGTCGCGTGCCGGCGACCATCGCCGGTCTCGCCGAAGTACCTGGGTTCATGCCGCGCCCGCTGCCGTTTGAGCCGGGCGGAGTGATCGACCTGCATGTGAGGCTGGTGCCCAAGGCAGAGATGGCCCGTTTCCAGGAGGAAATCAGCGAGCCGGTCGCAGGCTGCCCGGTGCCGCGTATCGACCTCGCCGAGCGTAACGCTGCCACGGCCTTGCCGGCCGTGATGGCGCGGCTGTCGATCGCGCCTTTTCTATGATCCGCCCCGGCTTTTTTGCTGCAATGCGTCAAAATGGCATGGGCCTGCGCAATTTTGGGCTTGTCAACGGGCCGCGCGTCGACAAGATAGCGCTCCCGCCGCCAGGAATGGCTGGCGAGCATAATATGCGCCTGTGAAGCGGCGATGACGGGAGCCACCAAAGAATGATCGGACTCGTGCTTGTAACGCACGGTCAACTGGCCGCCGAGTTTCGACATGCCGTGGAACATGTCGTCGGGCCACAAGACAATTTCGAAACCGTGGCGATCGGCGCCGACGACGATATGGAGCAGCGTCGCCGCGACATCGTCGATGCGGTTGCCCGTGTCGACACCGGGACAGGCGTCATCGTGCTGACCGACATGTTCGGCGGCACGCCCTCCAATCTCGCTATCTCGGTGATGGAATCGGGCCGCACGGAGGTGATCGCCGGCATGAACCTGCCGATGCTGATCAAGCTCTCCTCGATCCGCAAGGGCGACAATATGGCGGCCGCCCTCGACGAGGCTCAGGCGGCCGGCCGCAAATACATCAATGTCGCCAGCCAGCTTTTGAGCAGCAAATGAACGCGCTGTACCCGGAAAAAGATCATATTGCCAAAGATACGATCACCAGGGACTTTCCCATCATCAACCAGCGCGGCCTGCACGCGCGCGCCTCGGCGAAGTTCGTCCAGCTGGCCAGCGGTTTCGACGCTTCGGTGCATGTCGAGAAGGACGGCGTCAAAGTCGGCGGCACCTCGATCATGGGCCTGATGATGCTGGCGGCAAGCCCCGGCTACTCGATCCGTGTTACCGCCAGCGGACCGGAGGCCCGGCAGGTCATCGACGCCCTTGAGCAGCTGGTGGCGTCTCGTTTCGGCGAGGAAAGCTGATCCGGTGCATCGCAAATGCATGTCCGAGAGACATGCACGAATAAAGATTTCTTTATATCCCATTGTCGTCTTCGCCCCGATCTGCTAGTCAGGCCGGCAATTCGCGCCCTTCGACGCGCCGGCCGGCGTGGGCGCATCCGCTACCAATTCGCAGCACAACATTCGCAGGGAGTACTACCATGACGGGTAGCAAGGACTATGTGGTCGCCGACATCTCGCTTGCCGGCTGGGGCCGCAAGGAAATCGAGATCGCCGAAACCGAAATGCCGGGCCTGATGGCCAGCCGCGAGGAATTCGGCGACAAGAAGCCGCTCAAGGGCGCGCGCGTCACCGGCTCGCTGCACATGACCATCCAGACGGCGGTGCTGATCGAGACGCTGAAGGCGCTCGGCGCCGATATCCGCTGGGCCTCCTGCAACATCTTCTCGACCCAGGATCACGCGGCCGCGGCCATTGCCGAGGCTGGCATCCCGGTGTTTGCCGTCAAGGGTGAGAGCCTCGAGCAGTACTGGGACTACACCGACAAGATCTTCCAGTGGACCGACGGCGGCCTTTCCAACATGATCCTCGATGATGGCGGCGACGCCACCATGTACATTCTGATCGGCGCGCGCGCCGAGGCCGGCGAGGACGTGCTGTCCAACCCGCAGAGCGAGGAGGAGGAGTACTTCTACGCCCAGGTCAAGAAGCGCCTGAAGGCCTCGCCCGGCTTCTTCACTAAGCAGAAGGCGGCGATCCGCGGCGTCACCGAAGAGACGACGACCGGCGTCAACCGGCTTTACCAGCTGCAGAAGAAGGGCCTGCTGCCCTTCCCCGCCATCAACGTCAACGACTCGGTCACCAAGTCGAAGTTCGACAACAAGTATGGCTGCAAGGAATCGCTCGTCGACGGCATCCGTCGCGGCACCGACACGATGATGGCCGGCAAGGTCGCGGTCGTCTGCGGTTATGGCGACGTCGGCAAGGGCTCGTCGGCCTCGCTCAAGGGTGCCGGCGCCCGCGTCAAGGTCACCGAGGTCGATCCGATCTGCGCCCTGCAGGCGGCGATGGACGGTTTTGAAGTCGTCACGCTGGAAGACGCGGCTCCGACCGCCGACATCGTCATCACCACCACCGGCAACAAGGATGTCGTTACCCTCGACCACATGCGTTCGATGAAGGACATGGTGATCGTCGGCAACATCGGCCACTTCGACAACGAGATCCAGGTGGCTTCGCTGCGCAACCTGAAATGGACCAACGTCAAACCGCAGGTCGACATGATCACCTTCCCGGACGGCAAGCGGATGATCCTTTTGTCGGAAGGCCGTTTGCTCAATCTGGGCAACGCCACCGGTCACCCGAGCTTCGTCATGTCGGCGTCCTTCACCAACCAGGTGCTGGCCCAGATCGAGCTGTACACCAAGCCCGGCCAGTACGAGAACCAGGTCTACGTCCTGCCCAAGCACCTCGATGAAAAGGTCGCGCGCCTGCATCTCGACAAGCTTGGCGCCCGCCTGACCGAATTGTCCGGTGAGCAGGCCGCCTATATCGGCGTCACCCAGCAGGGGCCGTTCAAGCCGGAACACTACCGCTATTAACCAAAGCTAAAATTACTACCAGATATTGAGGCCGGGCGATTGACTTTTCGCCCGGCTTTATTTTTGCGCGCCATCAGCCTTCACGCCGATTCGGCGAGGGTTTATTGTCAGGTGATTCGGCGATGCTTCCGGCCCGAGAGGGGTTCAAGAGAGGTGCGCATCAGGGCGGTCTTGCATTCAGGCGGCGGAGAGGACCAAGACATGCCGGGGCAACACCCGCACAGAGCGGGACGGGCCGTTTCCGGCGGCCATGACGATTCGAGGATCACCGGCTCCGCCTTGCAAAACGGAAGCCTGTCCTGGCGCGCCCGCGCGTCAATCTTCCTTGCCACCTCCGCGCTTGCCGGCCCCTTGGCCGGTGCTGTCGCGCATGCCGAAACCGCTGGTTCCGCCGTCGCCGGATTTTCCATGAGCGCCGTCGAGGTGATGCAGCTTGCGGTGTTTGTCGGTGTGACGGGTGCTGCGCTGATATCGGCGATCGTCCTCATCCGCGAAAGAGCCCGCACCTCGGCGGAAAATGTCGAGCTCAGGAGCCGCCTCGCCGACATCAACGCGGCGCTCCGCCGCTCGGAGGCGCTGCTCAATCTGCGCGACCAGCGCGTGGTCGTCTGGGCCGCGGAAAACAAGAAGCCCGAACTCATCGGCACATTGCCCGTCGAAAGCGGCGCTCCGGAGGACAGGGCGGCTTTTCTTGCTTTCGGCCGCTGGCTGATGCCGCGTTCGGCGGCGGCGCTTGAACATGCCGTTGCGGGATTGCGCGAAAAGGCGAAACCCTTCGACCTCGTCATCGAATCGCAGGCCGGCGCGCCGCTCGAAGTGCATGGCCGCAAGAGTGCGGCGCATGTGCTCGTGCGCTTCGTCTCGCTTTCGGAGACGCAGCGCAGCCAAGCCAGGCTGAAGATCGAGAACCAGCGGTTGGCCGCCGACCATGACACCATGATCGGCCTGCTCGACGCGCTGAACATGCCAGCCTGGCTGCGCAGCGAGGATGGGCGGCTGAAGTGGGTCAACCGCGCCTATGCCGATGCGGTCGAGGCTGAAAATGCCGAAGCCGCGGTACGGGAGGCAAAAGAGTTCCTCGGCGGCCAGGCACGCGACGCAATTGCCGCCCAGCACAAGACGCATCCGGTCTTCGAACAGTCGCTTTCCACCGTGATCGAAGGCGATCGCCGTGTGTTCGCGGTCACCGATTTCGCCGGCAGCGATGGCTCGGCCGGTCTTGCTTGCGACACCAGCGCTATCGAGACGGTTCGCGGCGAATACGAGCGGACCGTCAGGAGCCATGCCGACACGCTCGACCAGCTCAATACGGCGGTCGCCATTTTCGACACCGACGAGAAGCTTCGGTTCTTCAACCAGGCTTTCCAGAAGCTGTGGGGCCTCGACAGTGGTTTCCTGCACAGCGCTCCCGACAATGCGCTGCTGCTCGACCGGCTGCGTAGCGAGGGCAAGATCGCCGAGCAACCTGAATGGCGCCGCTGGAAGGAAGGCCTGCTCAGCGCCTATCGCGCTGTCGAATCCCAGGAACATTGGTGGCATCTGCCGGACGGCAAGACCATCCGCGTCGTCGCCAACCCGCAGCCCAAGGGTGGCGTGACCTGGGTGTTCGAGAACCTGACCGAGAAGATGGACCTCGAAAGCCGCTACCAGACGGCGGTGCGCGTCCAGGGCGAGACGCTCGACAATCTTGCCGAAGGCGTGGCGGTGTTCGGCCCCGACGGCAGGCTTCGTCTGTCGAATCCCGCCTTTGCCACACTCTGGGGTTTGAGCGGTGAAGCCGCCAAGCCCAATGTCCATGTGTCCACGATCCGCGACCTTTGCGACGGGCAGGCGGCGGACAGTCCCTGGCCAAGCTTCGTGGCCGCCGTCACCGGCTTCGACGACGAGCGCCGCGACCGCCACGGCCAGACCGAACTCAACAACGGCAATGTGCTGAGCTACGCCATGATCCCGTTGCCCAACGGGCAAGTGATGATGACCTTCGTCGACGTTACCGACAGCGTCCATGTCGAAAGGGCGCTGAAGGACAAGAACGAGGCGTTGCAAAAGTCCGACCAGCTCAAGAACGAATTCGTCCAGCACGTCTCCTATGAGTTGCGCTCGCCGCTGACCAACATCATCGGCTTCACCGAACTGCTGTCGCAGCCCACGACCGGTCCGCTAACGCAGAAGCAGCACGAATATGTCGAGCATGTCAGCTCGTCGTCCTCAGTCCTGCTCACCATCGTCAACGATATCCTCGACCTAGCGACGGTGGACGCCGGCATCATGCAGCTCGACATTTCCGAGGTACAGGTCGATCGCACCATTGCGGCCGCGGCCGAACTGGTGGCCGACCGGCTGGAAGAGCATTCGATCAGGCTCGAGGTCGACGCCACTGCCGCGCCGAAGACGTTCCACGGCGACGAAATCCGTGTCCGCCAAATACTCTACAATCTGCTCAGCAACGCCGCCAACTACGCGCCGGAAGCCAGCACCATCCGGCTCACTTGCCGCCATCTGGCAGACGGGGTGGAATTCTCGGTTCATGACGACGGCCCCGGCATGCCGCCCGATGTGCTCGATTCGGTGTTCCGCCGTTTCGAGCCGCGCGCCAATGGCGGCCGCCGGCGCGGCGCCGGTCTCGGCCTGTCGATCGTCAAGAGCTTTGTCGAGCTGCATGGCGGCAGCGTTCGCATCGAAACCGGCAAGGACAAGGGTACGACCGTCATCTGCACCTTTCCCGACATGCCGGGCATCCGCGCCGCGGCCGAGTAGCGCGCTCGATGACCGAATTGGTGCTGGAGCGTTTACTCGCCGACGAGACACAGACAGCGCGGCTGGGCGAGGATCTGGCGCTGTCGCTACGCCCGGGTGATGTGCTTGCCCTCAAGGGCGATCTCGGTGCCGGCAAATCCACGCTTGCCCGAGCCTTGATCAGGACCCTGGCCGACGATGCCGGCCTCGATGTGCCGAGCCCGACCTTCACGCTGGTGCAGAGCTACGACACCCGCATTCCGGTCCATCATTTCGATCTCTACCGCCTGTCCTCGGCGGCCGAGATCGATGAGCTCGGCTTCGACGAAGCCCTGACCCAAGGCGCCGCCTTGGTCGAATGGCCGGAACGGGCGGAAGATTATCTGCCGAAAACCACGGTCCTGATCGAACTCATCCAGCATGGCGAGGGCCGGCTGGCGCGGCTGTCGGGGCAGGGTGCTGCCTTCGATCGGGCAGCACGGTCGCTGGCTATGCGCGACTTTCTCGTGAATGCAGGCTGGGGAGAAGCACAGCGCCGCCATTTCATCGGCGATGCCTCGGCCCGCTCCTATGAGATCGTTTCGCTGCCGGACCGGAAGCCGCAAGTGCTGATGAACTCGCCCCGGCTGGTGCTCGGCCCGCCGGTGCGCGACGGCAAGCCCTATGCCGAAATCGCTCATACCGCGCAGTCGGTCTCGGCCTTCGTCGCCATCGACCGTGCCTTGAAGGCCGGCGG
This sequence comes from Mesorhizobium sp. M0496, assembly GCF_040321205.1. Lineage (NCBI taxonomy): Bacteria > Pseudomonadati > Pseudomonadota > Alphaproteobacteria > Hyphomicrobiales > Phyllobacteriaceae > Mesorhizobium > Mesorhizobium sp. M0496. The sequence continues at coordinate 104,847 of NZ_JAMYRC010000013.1, forward strand.
CGTCAGCGTTCCGGAAATCCATGCCGAGGATCAGGATCAGGGATTCCTGCTGCTCGAACATCTTGGTTCTGAAGCATTTCTCGGCAGCGATGGCCAGCCGGTGGCGGAGCGCTGCGCGGCGGCGGCCGAGCTGTTGGCCATGATGCATGGCAGGACTTGGCCGCAGCGCCTGGAAACAGGGTTGGGCGGTTTCCACGACGTGCCGCCTTTCGACCGCGACGCCATGATGATCGAAGCCGATCTGCTGGTCGACTGGTACGTGCCGGCGATATCGGGCGGCCCGGCAAGCGACAGCTTGCGCGCCGGCTACCGCAGGGAATGGAACGCGCTATTCGACCGGCTGCAAGGTCGTGAAGTCACGCTGATGCTGCGCGACTTCCATTCGCCCAACATCATCTGGCGTGGCGACCGCTCAGGGCATGACCGGCTGGGAATCGTCGATTTCCAGGATGCGCTGATCGGCCCGTCCGCCTATGACGTCGCCTCGCTCGCCATGGACGCGCGCGTCACCATGTCGCCCGAGATCGAGAAACAGACGCTGGATGCCTATATCGCGGCGCGCCACGCAGCCGGTGCTTTCGACGAAGCAAGTTTCCTGGAATCCTACGCAATCATGGCGGCGCAGCGAAACTCCAAGATCCTCGGCATCTTCGTCCGTCTCGAAAAGCGCGACGGCAAGCCCTATTATCTGAAGCACCTGCCGCGCATTCGCGACTATCTGCGCCGGGCCTTGTCTCATCCGGCGCTCGCAAGCCTGCGGGATTTCTACAACGCCAACGGTTTGCTGGAGGAGCGAGCGCTGTGACAGCAAAACCGGACACTGCCATCGTACTTGCCGCTGGGCTCGGCAAACGCATGCGGCCGATCACCGACACCATTCCCAAGCCGCTGGTCAGGATCGCCGGCAAGACGCTGCTCGACTGGAGCCTCGACAGCCTGGCCGCCGCCGGTGTCGGCAAGGCCGTGGTCAACGTCCATTATTTTCCCGAACAGATCGTCGCCCATGTCGCGGCGCGCCAGTCGCCGAAGATTGTTATCTCCGATGAGAGTGAGAAACTGCTCGATTCCGCCGGCGGCATCGTCAAGGCGTTGCCGGAACTGGGTGAGCAGCCCTTCTACATCCTCAACGCCGACACGTTCTGGATCGACGACGGTCCTCTCAATCTCAAGCGCCTCGCCCTTGCATGGGACGCGGCGAAAATGGATATTCTGCTGATGCTGGCGGATCTCCATCAGGCGACCGGACACTGCGGCAGTACCGATTTCCTGGTAGCGCCGGATGGTGGCTTGCGGCGTTCAAAAGGCGATCCGGCAGGCCTGATCTATGCCGGCGCGGCGATCGTCCATCCGCGCCTGTTCAGGCATGCACCGGCCGGGCCGCACTCGCTCAACGCTTATTTCGACACGGCCATTGCCGCCGGGCGCCTGTTCGGTATGCCGATGCATGGCCACTGGATCACCGTCGGCACACCCGATGCCATTCCGCTCGCCGAAGCGGCGGTCGCCGATGCGTTAATCGAGTCGCAATGAGCGGCTCGAGCCGCGTTTTCTCAATTCCCCCCGGAGCGCCGTTTCTGCCGACGCTTGCCGAGGCGCTGCTTGATGGTCGCCTCGTTCCAGGGTTTCGGTTTGACGGCGACCCGCTCGCTTTGGCCGATGTCACCATCTACGTGCCGACACGCCGCGCCGCGCGCGCCTTGCGGGGTGTCTTCGTCGACAGCCTGGCGGCACGCGGCGGCGGTGGGTCGGCGATCCTGCCGGTCATCCGGCCACTCGGCGAGTTCGATGAGGATGAGGCCGCGTTCGAGACCGAGGCAGCGGCGGCGATCGATCTCGCGCCGCCGATAGCCGCGACTGAGCGCCTGTTGCTGCTGACGCCGCTGGTGCGGGCCTGGAAACGCCGGCTGCCGGCCCATGTCGCCGCCCTTTTCGCCGAGGAGATTGTCATCCCGGCCTCGACCGCCGACGCGATCTGGCTGGCACGCGATCTTGCGGGGCTGATGGACGAGATCGAGACGGAAGGCACGGACTGGGCCAAACTCACCGATCTGGTAACCGGCAACCTTGCCGGATGGTGGCAGGTGACGCTCGAATTCCTCGGCATTGTCACCGATGCCTGGCCGAAATTCCTTGCGGAGAGCGATCGCTCCAATCCGGCCGCGCATCGTAGCGCGCTGATCCGCGCCGAGGCCGTACGGCTGCAGCGCAATCCGCCTGCCGGGCCCGTCATCGCGGCGGGGTCCACCGGCTCCATACCCGCCACCGCCGAACTGCTTGCCGCGATCGCCAGCTTACCCGGCGGCGCCATCGTGCTGCCCGGCCTCGACCGGACGCTGGACGAAGCGTCCTTCCAGGCGATCGCGGCGCCCGGCGCCCGCCCGGCCGTGCTCGGCCACCCGCAATATGGCCTCGCCAGGTTGATCGGCAAGATCGGCGTGCTGCGTGGCGACGTCGAGGAGGTCGGCGCGGCCGAGCCGCAGCTTGCGCTCCGCGCGGCTCTTGTCGGCGAAGCGCTGCGGCCGGCCGAGACCACCGAACTCTGGGCTGAGACACGTGCCGGTTTCCCGGCGTCTGACATTGCCAGCGCCTTCGCCGAGGTGACCTTGCTCGAAGCTGCCAGCGAACGCGATGAAGCCGTCGCCATCGCCGTCGCGCTCAAGCGCGCGGTCGAGGTATCAGGCCAAAGGGCGGCTCTCGTCACCGGCGACCGCGCGCTGGCGCGGCGCGTCTCGATCGAACTCCAGCGCTTCGGCGTCGTCGCCGACGATTCCGGCGGCACCTCGCTCGCCAACACCCCGCCGGCCAGCCTGCTCCGGCTGGCGCTCGAAGCGGTGTTCCGGCCAGGCGATCCGGTTGGCCTGCTGTCGCTGCTCAAGCATCCGCTGCTTGGCCTCGGCCTCGAACGCGCTTATATGCGCCATGCGGCGGAACTGGTCGAACTGGTGGCGCTGCGCGGCGGCACAGGCCGTCCCGACATCGTTTCGTTGCTGGAACTATTCGAAGCCCGCCTCACCGGCCTCGGCAGCGGCAGCCGGCCGCCCTTCTGGTTTTCCCGGTTGACCGTGCGCGCCATCGAAAGCGCGCGGAATTTGCTGGAACGTCTCACGCAAGCACTGGCGCCACTTGCGGCTTTCCGGGGCCAGGATGACGCCGACCTTGCCGCACTGGCCACAGCCAGCGTCGTCGCACTCGAAAATCTCGGCCGCACCGCCGATGGCGGCCTTGGCGAACTCTATGCCGGTGACGCCGGCGAAAAGCTTGCCGAACTGCTGCGCGGACTGGTCGCTGCTTCCGCATCGCTGTCCTTCGCGGCGAGCGAATGGCCAGACGTGATGGCGGCGCTGATCGCGCCAGAAACGGTCAAGCCGGCGCAAGGCACCGACAGGAACATCGCCATCTGGGGCGCGCTGGAAGCGCGCTTGCAGACTGTCGATACGCTGGTTATCGGCGGGCTCAACGAGGGCGTGTGGCCGCGCAAGCCGGAGAGCGACCGCTTCATGTCGCGGCTGATGAAGACCGGTATCGACCTCGAACCGCCGGAACGGCGCATCGGCCTCGCCGCGCATGATTTCCAGATGGCCATGGGGGCGAAGAAGGTGGTGCTGTCCCGCTCGGCGCGTGCCGGCGATGCGCCCGCCGTACCGTCGCGCTGGTTGCAGCGTCTGCTCACCTTCATCGGCAAGGACCAGGGGCTGGAGATACGTCGCCGCGGCGACGAGCTGCTCGCCTGGGCGCGCTCGCTCGACACCGGCCCAAGGCAGGATTTCGCGCCACGGCCGCAGCCGAAACCGCCCTTGTCAGTGCGCCCCGGCCATTTCTCCGTCACCGAGATTGAGACCCTGCGCCGTGATCCATACGCCGTCTACGCAAGACGCGTCCTCGGCCTGATGCCGCTCGACCCGGTCATCCGCGACCCCGGAGCGGCCGAGCGCGGCACGCTGTTCCATGCCATCCTGCATCTGTTCTCGGCACGTGTGGCCGACCCACGAGCGCCCGACGCGCTCGCCGGTCTCATCGCCGCCGGCCGCGCCTGTTTTGCCGAAGCCGCACTTCCGGCTGATGTCGAGGCGGTGTGGTGGCCGCGTTTTGAAAAACTCGCCGCCAACATCATCGAGTGGGAGCGCACGCGCGCCGACGCGGTGATACGGCGGCATGCCGAGGAGCGCGCCGGCAAGACCGTCGTCGGCCAGTCCGGCGTGACGCTGTCCGGCTACGCCGACCGGGTCGACCTGCTGGCCGGCGGCATGGCCGACATATTGGATTACAAGACCGGCTCCTCGCCGTCCAAGGCGCAGGCGCACACGCTGCTGGCGCCGCAACTGGCGCTGGAGGGCGCGCTGCTCAGGCGCGGCGCTTTCAAGGATTTGGGCGCGCGCGAACCCTCGCAACTGGCCTTCATCAGGCTGAAGCCGAATGGCGAAGTGTTCGAGGAATCCATCCTCGAACACAACCGCCAGCCGCGAACCGCGACCGATCTTGCCGAAGAGGCCTTGGCGCGGCTGGAAAAGCTGTTGATCCACTATGCCGACCCGGCGACGGGCTATCTGTCGCGCGCGCTGCCGTTTCGCGAAGGCGAGACCGATGGAGACTACGACCATCTCGCTCGCGTGCTCGAATGGTCGGCTGGCGGCGACGCCGGTGACGAGGGAGGGGAGGCATGAAGAAGGCATATCCCATCCCCAGCGACACCGCGACCAGCCAGGCCCGCGCCGCAGATCCCGGGAATTCCGCCTGGGTGTCGGCGAATGCCGGCTCCGGCAAGACCCATGTGCTGGCCCAGCGCGTCATCCGGCTGCTGCTGCGCGGCACCGACCCGTCGAAGATCCTGTGCCTGACCTACACGCGCGCCGCTGCCGCCAACATGTCGAATCGTGTGTTCTCGACACTGTCGGAATGGACGACGCTCGGTGACGCGGATTTGGCGGCAAAGGTCGAGGCGCTGGAGGATCGCCGGCCCGATATCGAGACCATGCGCCGGGCGCGGCGCCTGTTCGCCGAGGCGCTGGAAACACCCGGCGGGCTGAAGATCCAGACCATCCATGCGTTCTGCGAATCGGTGCTCCACCAGTTCCCGCTGGAAGCCAACATTCCGGCCCATTTCGAGATGCTCGACGGCCAGATGGAGGCATCGCTGTTTGCCGCCGCGCGCCGCGACATGATCTCCGGCACTGCTGCGGGCGACAGGGATCTGGCCGAGGCCTTTGCCACCATACTCGATCGCGGCGGCGAAGCCGGGCTCGACGCCTTGCTGGGCGAGATCGTGCGCAAGCGTGACGGCTTGCGCAATCTTATCGACGCAATTGGCCGCGACGGCACGCGCTTCCAGGCGCTTTTCGACGAATTCCATTTCCGCCCCGGCCAGACCGCCGAGGGCATAGCGGCGTCGGTCTGGCCGTTGCCGGGCTTCCTGCCGGACTATTTTGCCGGCTTTGCCCAGGCCGCCGATGCCACCGATGCGAGAGCGGTGCTGAACAACATCCTGCCCTATGCGCGCCAGGCTTTCGCCGAGGGCGACCCCATTCGCCGTCTGCAATTGCTCGCAAGAGCCTTCCTCAAGACCGATGGCGATGCCTACGACCCGGCGAAGGCCTTCAAGAAAGCTCTGGTCGATCGGCTGCCGGATCTGGCGGAGCGCTATCTCTCGGCGACAAAAGCCATCGTCGAAACCGTCGAACGGCTGGCGCTGTTCCGGATGCTCGAAGGCACGGTTGCCGCGCTGACCATCGCCGACTGGCTGATCGCCCGCTATGAAGTGCTAAAGCGCAGCCGCGGCTTTCTCGACTTCAACGACCTGATCACCCGAACCGTCAACCTTCTGGCGCGGCCCGATGCCGGCCCCTGGGTGCAATACAAGCTCGACCAGGGCATCGACCACATCCTGCTCGATGAGGCGCAGGACACCAGCCCGGATCAATGGGAGGTTGTGAAGCGGCTGGCGGAAGAGTTCTTTGCCGGCTTCGGCGCCCGCGACAATGTCCATCGCACGGTTTTCGCTGTCGGCGACGAGAAGCAGTCCATCTATTCGTTCCAGGGAGCCGCGCCGGATTCCTTCGCCGACAGCCGGCTGTTGTTTGCCGGCAGGGTGCGCGACGCCGAGGCTTCCTTTGCCGACCTCAAGCTGACCTGGTCGTTCCGCTCGACCGACGACGTTTTGGCCGCCGTCGACCGCGTCTTCGCCGATCCCCTCGTGCGGCGCGGCATCAGCCATGATCCCGATCCGCTGAGCCACAAGGCGATCCGCACCGACGCGCCGGGTTATGTCGAGGTGTGGCCGTCGGTTGGTGCCGACGTCGTCGACGAGCCCGACGACTGGACGCAAGCCATCGACCATGCGCATGCGCCGGCGGTGCGCGTCGCCGAAAATGTCGCCGCCACCATTGCCGGCTGGATCGGGTCAGACGAAATCATCGAAGGAAGCGGCAAGCGGCTGCGGCCTGGCGACGTGCTGGTGCTGGTGCGCAAGCGCGACCGCTTCGTCCATGCGCTGACTCGCGCCTTGAAACGCCGCGACATTCCGGTCGCCGGCGCCGACCGGCTGAGCTTGCCCGGTCACATAGCGGTCAAGGACCTGATCGCGCTCGGCCATTTCCTGATCCAGCCGCAGGACGATTTGTCGCTCGCCGCCGTGCTGCGTAGCCCGATATTCGATTTGCCTGAAGAGACGCTGTTCACACTCGCCGCGGAGAGGCCATCTGGCCTGTCATTGATCGCATCGCTGCGCACCCAGGCCGGCGACAGCGAGCGGCTGGCGGCGGTCGTCGCTCGGCTCGATACCTGGGCGAGCGAAGCCGCCTTCAAGCCGGTGTTCGAGTTCTATGCCGGGCTGCTGGCGCGCGATGGCGTGCGCAAAAAGATGATCGCGCGGCTCGGGCCTGAAGCCGGCGACATTCTCGACGAGTTCCTGAGTTTCTGCCTTGCCGAGGAGCGGACCGGCCTGCCGGGGCTGGAAGCGTTCCTGTCGACGTTGGAAAACGCCGGTCCCGAGATCAAGCGCGAGATGGACCAAACCCGCGACGAGGTCCGGGTGATGACCGTGCACGCCGCCAAGGGCCTGGAAGCACCGGTCGTGTTCCTGGTCGATGGCGGTTCCGCCCCGTTCAGCGATCAGCATCTGCCGCGCCTGATGCCCTTCGATGGCTCCGGCGCAAACTGGGACGGCAAGGGCTATCTCTGGCGCTCGGCCAGCGACGTCGCCAATGGCTTTTCCAAAGCAGCGGCAGTGCGGGCCAGAGAACTCGCCGACGACGAATACCGCCGGCTGCTCTATGTCGGCATGACCCGCGCCGAGGACCGGCTGATCGTCTGCGGCTATCACGGCAAGCGGGCACCGAACGCCGGCACCTGGCACTCGATCGTCAGCCGCGCGCTGCTCGGCGCTCCAGAGAGCGAGCAACGTCCCCATCCCGCCGGCGGCGAGCCGGTGCATCGGTTCCATGTCACCAAACTGCCGCCGGTCGCACTGGTATCCAGCGAGCAGGTACGGCAGGCCGACGTTTTCGAGCCTTTGCCGACTGGCCTGTTCCGGCCCCTGCCGCCTTTCGAGGACTTGCCGCGTCCGCTGTCGCCATCCGGCGCCTCGGCGCTGATCGACGAGGGCAAGGAAGCGGTGGTCGACAAGGCTTCGCCGGTGCTGGACACCGATGCGGAGCCTGGCTTTGCCGTGCTGCGAGGGCTTGCCCTGCACAAACTGCTGCAGATGCTGCCTGGCATTGCCGAGCCCGAGCGTCAGGGCGCGGCGGAACGCTACCTCGCACGAACCGGTGCGGAATGGCCTCCGTCAGAGCGGGAGAAGGCCCTGGATTCGGTGACCGCCATCCTTGCCGACGCCAGCTTCGGTCCGCTGTTTGCGCCGTCGTCGCGTGCCGAGGTCGCGATCATGGGCAGCCTGGAGGTCAAGGGCAAAAGGCGCTCGATTTCCGGCAAGATCGACCGGCTGGCGGTGACGCCAGATTCGGTATCGATCGTCGACTACAAGACCAACCGGCCGGCACCCGCCTCTCTGGCCGAGGTCCCGCCGGCCTATGTCCTGCAGCTCGCGCTCTATCGCGCTTTGTTGCAGCCGCTTTATCCCGGACGCGCGGTCAAGGCGGCCCTGCTGTTCACCGAGGCGCCGCGGCTGATCGAGCTGCCGGCCGGTGCCATGGATGACGCCCTTGCTCGACTCACGGGAGCGTGACACAACACCTGCTTGAAGACGGGCGCGATCACCACCACATTTGGTGCGACGAAAAATTTCGAAAGGATTTCTGCATGACCACTGTCAAGGTCGACAAGAGCAATTTCCAGGCCGATGTGCTTAACGCCAGCGTACCGGTCGTCGTCGATTTCTGGGCGGAATGGTGCGGTCCCTGCAAGATGATCGCGCCGGCGCTGGAAGACATCGCCACCGAACTCGGCGCCAAGATCAAGATCGCCAAGCTGAACATCGACGAGAATCCCGAGCTTGCCGCGCAGTTCGGCGTGCGCTCGATCCCGACGCTGATGATCTTCAAGGGCGGCGAAGTGGCCGACATGAAGGTCGGTGCGGCGCCCAAGACCGCGCTGTCGCACTGGATCAATGGCAGCCTCGCCTGATCCATCTGAAATTCGTGACCATCAAGCCCGGCCTAGCGCCGGGCTTTTTGTTGGCGTCATCTACAGCGCCGCGCGTCCTTGGACGCGCAAAGGACGCTGTAGCAGTTTGATTGGCGCATGATCCTTTCAGAAAATCGATTCCGATTTTCTGGGTCATGCGCTGCGCCGCTCTGGCCCTCGCGTCCGGCCACTCCATGTCATCTGCTTGAGGGAGATAGGAGAACCCAATGACCGGATCCGCCAAGGCCACCGTCTTCATCGACAATGAGCGTGTCATCGTCACCGAATATCGCTTCGCGCCGGGCGAAAACACCGGCTGGCACCGCCACGGCCACGACTATGTCGTCGTGCCGCTGATGGACGGCAAGGTGAGGCTGTTGACCAAGGACGGCGAATCCTTTGCCGAGATGAAGAAGGGCGCACCCTATTTCCGCAAGGAAGGCGTCGAGCACGACGTCATCAACGCCAATGACGGTGAATATGCCTTCATCGAGATCGAGCTGAGGTGATGGCCTGCCATCAACTGCCATCTTGATGGCAGGCGCAGGAAAGGCTATATCTTTCTCAAAAGGGAGTTTGAAATGGCCGAACCCCAGCTTTCCGTCCGCAGCGCAAAAGCACGTGATCTTGCGCATCGACTCGCTCGTCGCGAAAACCGCTCAATAGCTGATATCGTCGAACGCGCGCTTGAATCCTATGAGATTCGGGAGGCCGGGCGAGAACCGGCATCCGCCTTCTACTCTCGCCTGACGGCAAGCGTTGGCGTCGACATCGATCTGGAAGAAATCATCCGGGAAGGCCGCAAGGTCCATACAGGGCCGGAGCTTTGATTTTCGTCGACACCAATGTGATTTCAGAGAGCCTTAGAAAGGCGCCTGACGCGGCTGTCATGGCTTGGCTGGTCCGCAACGATGCCGAACTGGCGCTTCCCACGGTCACGATTGCCGAGATCGCTTTCGGCATCCAAAAGATACGACCTGACGAGCGTGCCGATCGCCTAGAGCAAGGTCTCTCCCAATGGCGCCATCGCTTTGCCGGTCGCATTTTTGGGCTGACGGAGGAGGCGGCTCTGGCTTATGGCGAGATTATGGGAGCGGCGACGCGCCAGGGCCGGGGCATGTCGGCACCCGATGGCATGATTGCAGCGATAGTGCGCGTGAATGGCGGTCGGCTGGCGACGCGTAACCTGAACGACTTCGGTCCGGCCAACCTTGAGCTGATCTCACCTTGGGATTTCTAATGCATGTCGCCCAAAAGTGATCTCGGTTTTGGGAAGACGACATGCATAAAAACAAAGACCTAAAGCGCGCCGCCTGAATCCGTTCAAACGCGACGCGCTTTAGGGCGTTTCACCGTTTCACGGAAAGGCAGAATGCTCTACCAGTCGGCGATACGATCGCCGCCGGCGAATTGCGCACTTTTTTCGGTGTATTCGAACAGCTCTATTTTCACGTCGTTCGGGTCGCGGATCCAGGCCTGGTAAGTGTCGTCGCAGGCGAGTTTCCTGGACGTGACCTCGCATCCCTTCGACCGGATGTGAGCGATTGCCGCGTCGATATCTTCTACTTCGAGGCAGAAATGGTTGATCTGGTTCAGGTCGCTGTAGCGGGCCTCGCTTTTCCGGAACACCTCGACATGGCTGCGACCGCCGCAATCGAGATAGAACCCGAAAATCTTGCCGTCACGCAGGAAATTGAAGCGGGTGTCCATTCCCAGCACGTCGCGGTAGAAGCTTCGCGTCGCCTCCAGGTCGTCGGCGAAGATACAGACGTGAGCGAGTTGCTTGACCTTGATCATGACTGGCTCCTCTCGAGAAGGTCTGGCCTTAGGTTGGCGGCGTGCCGTTCTCGGCCAGGACAGCGCCAGCCAGATAAAGCGAACCGCCGATCAGGATGCGCGGCGCCGGACCATCCCAGGTGTCGCGCAGCAGCATCAGCGCATTGGCGACCGAACTCACCGGCTCGGCCGTCAACCCGGCATCCGTCGCGCGGATCGCCAGTTCGTCGTTCGGCACGCCGGCCTCGCTGAGGCTCACCGGCACCGTGTAGACATGCCGGGCGAGGCCCTTGAAGGCACGGAAATAGCCGCTCTGGTCCTTGGTGTTGATCATGCCCGAGATGAGGAAGAGCGGCCGCGGGTTCTTTTCTTCCTGCTCGGCCAGCGCTTCGGCAATGACCACGCCGGCGCCGGGATTGTGGCCGCCATCGAGCCAGATATCGGCGCCCTTGGGCGCCAGTTCGGCCAGCCGGCCTTGCGCCAGCTTCTGCATGCGGCCGGGCCAGGCGACACTGATCATCGCCTTTTCGGCGGCGCGATGGCTGATCTCGAAACCGGCCGCCTTGACCGCTGCGATCGCCGCCGCCGCATTGGCGAACTGGTGGCGCCCCGGCAGCCGCGGCGGCGGCAGGTCCATCAAACCGTCTTCGTCCTGGTAGACCATGCGGCCGTTTTCCTCGAAGGCGAGGAAATCCTGGCCATAGACGAAGGTGGGACACTCGAGCCGCTCGGCGGTTTCGATCAGCACCTGCAGCGCCGTCTCGCTTTCCTGAGCGCCGATGACCACCGGGCAGCCAGGCTTGATGATGCCGGCCTTTTCGGCCGCGATCAGTTCGACACGGTCGCCGAGATGGGCCTCGTGGTCGAGCGACACCGGCATGATCACCGATACGGCCGGCTCCTTGACGACATTGGTGGCATCGAAACGGCCGCCGAGCCCGACCTCGATGATGGCGACATCGGCCTGATGTTCGGAAAATAGCAGGAAAGCAACTGCGGTGAGAATCTCGAAGACGGTAATCGTCTCGCCTTCATTGGCCCTGGCGACGCGCGCGATGGCGTCGGCGAATACCCTGTCCTCGACCAGCCTGCCGCCGCCATCGGCGGCCAACCGATAGCGCTCGTGCCAGTTGACCAAATGCGGCGAGGTGTGGACATGGACGCGGTAGTCCGCCGCCTCGAGCAGGGCGCGCGAAAAGGCCGCGCACGAGCCCTTGCCATTGGTGCCGGCGATGTGGATCACCGGCGGCAACCGGTCCTGCGGATTATCAAGCCGCTCCAGCACGCGCGAAATGCGGTCGAGCGAAAGGTCGAAGCCTTTCGGGTGAAGCGCCATCAGGGCTCCGATTTCGCGGTCGGCGGCAAGCGTCATCATGGAAGAATCCTATGCGGGTCGCAAAGCGCGCGCAATCGCGGTTCGCGGCGCACGATGTCGCGTCAGGCGTGCGGTCGGGCTTCCGTCGGGATGGTGGCCGGCGGCAGGATTTCCGGCTCCAGCGGCTTTTGCTCCTCCGGCAGCTTGAGCAGCATCTTGAGCAGGCGCGCGATGGTTTCGCGCAATTCCAGCCGCGACACCACCATGTCGACCATGCCGTGCTCCATCAGATATTCGGAGCGCTGGAAGCCGTCGGGCAGTTTTTCCCGGATGGTCTGTTCGATGACGCGCGGTCCGGCAAAGCCGATCAGTGCGCCGGGCTCGGCGATGTGCACGTCGCCCAGCATGGCGTAGGAGGCCGTGACGCCGCCGGTGGTCGGGTTGGTCAAAACGACAATGTAGGGAAGGCCGGCTTCCTTCAGCCGGTCGACGCCGACCGTGGTCCTCGGCAATTGCATGAGGGACAAAATACCTTCCTGCATACGGGCGCCGCCGGAGGCGGCAAACAGGATCAGCGGCCGCTTGCGCTGCAGGGCGACTTCAAAACCATGCACGATGGCGTCACCGGCAGCCATGCCGAGCGAGCCGCCCATGAAGGCGAAGTCCTGCACCGTGACCACAACCGGCAGGCCCTCGACGGTCCCCAGCGCGTTGATGATCGCATCTTCCAGGCCGGTCTTGGCCTTGGCGTCCTTCAGCCGGTCGACATAGCGCTTCTCGTCGCGGAATTTCAGCGGGTCCTGCATGACCTTGGGGTTGTCCAGGGTCTCGTATTTGCCGTCGTCGAAGAAGAATTTCAGCCGCTCCTTGGCCGAGATCTTCATGTGATGGCCGGACGAGGGGATGACGAACTGGTTGGATTCCAGATCCTTGTGGAACACCATCTCGCCGGTCTCCGGATCCTTGATCCAGAGATTCTCGGGCATGTCGGTGCGTCGGCCGAGCATCGAATTGATCTTCGGGCGAACGTAATTGGTGATCCAGTTCATCGCTTCGGCTCCTGTCCTGACGAAGAGTTGGGTAAAGAGGTAGGGAAACTATTCGGCGGCAGCAAGGCGGGCCGAGCGCACACCTTGCGCAAGGCCGCTGACCAACGTGGCCACGGCTTCGGCAGGGTCGGCGGTCTTTTCGCCTTTCGGCCCCAGCACATTGGCCACCGCATTGACGATCGCGGTGCCGACGACGACGCCGTCGGCATTGGCGCCGATGTCGCGGGCCTGCTCGGCGGTCTTGACGCCGAAGCCGACGCAGACCGGCAGGTCGGTGTGGCCCTTGATGCGCTTGACCGCCGCCGCCACCTTGCCGGTGTCGGCCAGCGCCGAGCCGGTGATGCCGGTCATCGACACATAATAGACGAAGCCCGACGTGTTCTGCAGCACCTTGGGCAGGCGCTTGTCGTCGGTGGTCGGCGTCGCCAGCCGGATGAAATTGATGCCAGCCTTGAGCGCCGGAATGCACAGTTCCTCATCCATCTCCGGCGGCAGGTCGACGACGATCAGTCCGTCGATGCCGCTGGCGATCGCGTCCTTGAGAAAGCGGTCGACGCCATAGATGTAGATCGGGTTGTAGTAGCCCATCAAAACGATAGGTGTCTCATTGTCGCCGGTCCGGAACTCCGACGCCATCTTCAGCGTCTTGACCAGCGTCTGGCCGCCTTTCAGCGCCCTGAGGCCCGCCGCCTGGATCGCCGGGCCGTCGGCCATCGGGTCGGAAAACGGCATGCCGAGCTCGATGATGTCGGCGCCTGCGCCGGGCAGTGCCTTCATGATCGACAGCGAGGTATCGTAGTCCGGGTCGCCACCCATGAAATAGGTGACGAGCGCCGGGCGGCCTTCGGTCTTCAGCTTCGCCATGCGGCGATCGATGCGGGTAGCCATGATCAGATCTCCATGCCCAGCATCGAGGCCACCGTATGCACGTCCTTGTCGCCACGGCCGGACAGATTGACGATGACGATCTGGTCCTTGTCCATGGCGGGCACGATCTTCACCGCATGCGCGATGGCATGCGCCGATTCCAGCGCCGGAATGATGCCTTCGACGCGCGTCGTCAGCTTGAAGGCTTCCAGCGCCTCGTCGTCGAGGATCGGCACATATTCGACGCGGCCTGAATCGCGCAGCCAGGAATGTTCCGGCCCGACGCCGGGATAGTCCAGTCCGGCCGAGATCGAATGGCCGTCCATGATCTGGCCGTCGGCATTCTGCAGGAGATAGGTGCGGTTGCCATGCAGCACGCCCGGCGCGCCGGCATTCATCGAGGCGCAATGCTCGATGCCATTGAGGCCGCGCCCGCCGGCCTCGATGCCGATGATGCGAACCTCTTTGTCGTCGAGGAAGGGATGGAACAAGCCGATGGCGTTCGAACCGCCGCCGACAGCGGCGATGATCGTGTCCGGCAGCCGGCCTTCCTGTTCGAGGATCTGCGCGCGCGCCTCGATGCCGATCACCGACTGGAAGTCGCGCACCAGCTCCGGATAGGGATGCGGGCCGGCGGCGGTACCGATGAGGTAATAAGTGTCCTCGACATTGGTCACCCAATCGCGAAGGGCCTCGTTCATGGCGTCCTTCAGCGTGCCGTGGCCGGCGGTCACCGGCCGCACTTCGGCGCCGAGAAGCTTCATGCGGAAGACGTTGGGGCTTTGCCGGGCGACGTCGGTGGCGCCCATATAGACGACGCAGGGAAAGCCGAAGCGGGCCGCGACTGTCGCCGACGCCACGCCGTGCTGGCCGGCGCCCGTCTCGGCGATGATGCGCTTCTTGCCCATGCGCTTGGCCAGCAGGATCTGGCCGAGGCAGTTGTTGATCTTGTGCGAACCGGTGTGGTTCAGATCCTCGCGCTTGAAATAGACTTTCGCGCCACCGAGATGCCTGGTCAGCCCTTCGGCGAAATAGAGCTTTGAGGGCCGCCCGGCATAGTGGGTCGAGAGGTCGGTGAGTTCAGCCCTGAAATCCGCGTCGTTCTTGACCTCGTTCCAGTGCCGCTCCAGGTCGAGGATCAGCGGCATCAATGTTTCGGCAACGAAACGACCGCCGAAAATACCGAACATGCCCTGTTCGTCGGGTCCAGTGCGGAAGGAATTGGGTGTCGCCGGCTTGTTCATCGCCGATCTCCTGGCATCTTGATGTCTTGAGCATGTTCTTGTCGGAAAACCAGTTCCCACATGCTCTGTTTGAACCGGTCAGGCGGCGCGGTTGTCGCGCGCTGCCCTGACGGCCCGGAAAAACTGTTCGATCAGCGCCGGATCCTTGACGCCCGGCGCGCTTTCCACGCCTGAGGAAATGTCTATTCCGGGCGGGTTAGCAAGCTGAAGGGCCTCGCCGATGTTGGCGGCGTTGAGCCCACCGGAAAGCATGTAATCGACGCCGGCGTCAAGGCCGACAAGAACGCGCCAATCGAAGGCCACCCCGTTGCCACCCGGCAACTCAGAGCCCTTTGGTGGCTTGGCGTCGAAGAGGAAGCGGTCGGCGACGCCGATGAACGGCTTTATCCGTTCGAGATCGGCAGCCACGCTGAGCGGCAGCGCCTTCATCACCGGCAGGCCATAGCTGGCCTTCACCTCGGCCACCCGCTCCGGCGTTTCCGCGCCATGCAGCTGCAGCATGTCGGGCTGCATCTTGGCAACGATTTCATCCAGGAAGACGTCACCGGCATCGACGGTGACGGCAACCGCTTTGGCCTTGCCGCGTGCGGCTTCGCGCAGACGGCCAGCCTCGGCAGGTTGGACATAGCGTGGGCTTTTCGGGAAGAAAATAAACCCGACATGGCTGGCGCCGCCGGCCAGCGCCGCGGCCATTGCCCCGTCGGTTTTCAAGCCGCAGATCTTGATGTCGAGTGCCATGGCGCGGGAATTGGCATGAAAAGCGAAAAGAGTCGAGAAAAAGCATGCTGTTTGCCGGCAAGGCCAAAGGCGCTACCTATGGATGGATAGGATGCAAGGCGGGAGCACGATCATGGCCGACAGAACCGTTGCCGAACTCAGGCAGAAGATAACGCAGGCGCGCGAGGTCATCGCCCACCTGATGGACAAGGCCGCCTTCAACGGCGCCGAGGCACACCGCGCGCTCGACTATTTCGGCAGCGACGCCTTCGACGGCAATTTTTTGCCCTGGCCGCATCATGGCGATGAGGGGCTGCGTCCGGAGGAGCTCAACGCTGCCAATGACGATTGAATGTCGTCATCCTAGGGCGGAGCGACGCGAAGCGGAGCGCAGACCCTAGGATGACGACATTGGAGGTGGCTTCGCCAATCTTCAATGGTCACGTGAGTAGCCTACTGCGCTCGACGTGCCGCCCGGCTGCCTCTACTCGAACGCAATCGCCTGCAGCGCGCCGCCATTGCGCTTCAGCCATGCCTTGCAGCGCTCCGTGTCCGGGCAAAGCTGCTCGCACAGCTTCCAGAATTTCGGCCCGTGGTTCATCTCCTTGAGATGCGCCACTTCATGCGCGACGAGGTAATTGATCACCGGCGACGGCGCCATCATGATCCGCCAGGAGAAGGACAGATTGCCGTCGGAGGTGCAGGAGCCCCAGCGGCTCGACGTGTCCTTGAAACGGACGGCCTTGGCGCGCTTGCCCAGCGCCTGGGTGTGCTTGAGCACCAGCTTCTCGATTTCCTTCTTGGCCTCGCGCTTGAGAAAATCGGCGACGCGGCGCGGCAGGTGTATGCGGTCGCCATGCACGATCAGCAGCGGGCCGCGCTCGTCGCTCGACATGGTCACGGTCCCGCGGCTTGAAGGCTCATGGACTATGCGGTGCGCCACGCCACGCACTGGGATCTTGATGCCGGGCCGCACCTGCGGCCGAGCCGGAACCTTGGCCAAACGCTGTTCCAGCCAGTCCTGATGGCGGTCGAGGAATTTTTCCACTTCGCCCCGGCGCAAGCCTGGCGGCACGGTGATGCGCAGGCCCTGGCCACCGGAATCGATGCGTAGCGTCAGCCGCCTTGCGCGATCGTTCTCGACGATCTTGAGCGGCAGCGAGCGTCCGGCAACGACATGCTCGCGCTCTTCGGGCGCGGGCTTGGGCTTTGGCAGATTGCGGAAGAAGCCGAAAGACATGGCCGGACGATACGTGATTCGAGGAAAACGAATAGAACAAAAAAGAAACGGCGCCGCTTTCGCGACGCCGTTTTTTCACGATGTGACCAGTCGCCGGGTCATTAGAGCGACGTGCGTCCAATTGGACGCACAAAGTACGCTCTAACACTTTTGAATCTACGCATCGTGCTTTCCGAAAATCGAAGTCGATTTTCGGGCCGATGCGCTAGTCGTCAAGCAGGTTCGAACCCTTGCCACGCTTGGTGGTCGTCCCCGTGCTCGGATCGGCCTTGGTTGGCGCCGTCGACTTGTTGCGGTTGGCCATGAAACGGTCGAACTCGTCCTGGTCCTTGGCGCGGCGCAATTCGCGGGCGTACTCGTCGAACTCGGTCAGCATCTCGTCGAGCTTGCGGCGTTCCTCAGCGAGGCGCTCAAGTTCTTTTTCGCGCCAGTCGTCGAAAGCGACATTGCCGGTGCGGGCGGAGCCGTGACCCCAGCGCGCGGCCTTGTCGGAACCGCGGCGGCAGCCGGCGAAGATGCCGTCGGTCGCGCGGTTGACGTCACGCTTCAAGCCATCGAGGCGGTCACCCCAGATGATGTAGGCGAGCATGGCGAAGCCGAGTGGCCAGAACACCATGAAACCGATCACCATCAACGCGATGGTTGCCGGCGTCCAGGCCGGGCGGATCAATGCAGATGTGTTCATTTTCTCCCATTCCTTCGGTTGGAGACAGCCAAGACCGGCTGCGTGGAATCGAAATGGGAAGAAGAAAACGGCGATTCAAGACAATATCCGCCAAAACCGGACAAGAGGCTGAAATGATTGTTGCTTTTTGAATGCTTCGAGGAAAAGCACGACCAATCCGGCGACAAGTCCCCAAAATGCAGCGCCGACGCCGAACAGCGTCAGTCCCGACGCGGTGACGGCGAAGGTGACGGTGGCAGGCATGTGTTCGCCTTCATCCTTCAAGGCGATCGACAAAGCATTGGCAAGCGGCGCCATCAGCGCGAGACCGGCCACCAGCACGATCAGGCTCTGCGGCAGCACGGCGAAGATCGCCACCAGCGAAGCGCCGAAAATGGCGAAGATGAGATAGGCGAGCGCATAGAACGGACCGGTCTTCCAGCGCTCGGCGGGGTCTGGATGGACGTCAGGTCCGGTGCAGATCGCCGCCGAAATCGCCGCCAGATTGGTGGTCGAGCCGCCAAACGGCGCCGACAGCAGCGAAAGCAGGCCGGTGACGCCGATCAGCGGGCCGGGCTCCGGGTGATAGCCGGCGGCGCGCAGCACGGCGAGGCCGGAGAGGTTCTGCGAAGCCATGGTGACGAGATAGAGCGGCAGCGCCAGGCCGATGATCGCGGCGGCGCTGAACTGCGGCGCGATCAGCGTCAGCGTCGACAGTTCCGGCGTCGGCAGGCCGCCGACGCGGCCGGTGAGAAATGCCGCGAGGCCGCCGCCGATCAGGACGACCAGCACCGACACCGCCGGATTGAACAGCCTGATGATGAAAAAGGCCGCGATCAGCGGCAGGATCAGCCAGGGATCGGCGGGGATGGCCTTGACCGCGTTGATGGCGAAGCTGACGAGGATGCCGGCCAGCATGCCGGATGCCACCGACGCCGGTATCCTGGCGATCAGCCGCGTCAGCGGGCCGAACAGGCCGGTAGCGATCAACAGGATGCCGGTGACGATGAAGGCTCCGACCGCCTCGTTCATCGAAAAGCCGCTCGACGCGGCGATCAGCGCCAGGCCCGGCGTCGACCATGCGGTGATAACAGGCATTTTCGTGCGCCAGGACAGCCACAGGCACTCGATCGCCATCGCCAGGCAGATCGCCGTTACCCAGCTCGCCGTCTCGATCTGCGTCGCGCCGACCGCCTTGGCGGCGGCAATGACGATGGCCAGCGTGCCGCCGAAGCCGACGATTGCCGCGACGAAGGCGGATATCGGAATGGAAAGGCGCATCAGTTTCCCCTCTGCGCCATCGCGTCGACAGCCCGCACCAGCATGTCGAGATCCTGCGGCCGCGACAGACGGTGGTCGCCATCGGGGATCAGCGACAAGGTCACGTCGTCGGCCGGCAGCAGGCTGACCAGCTTCAGCGCGTGGCTTGCCGGCACGTCCGCATCGGCCAGCCCCTGCAAGATGTGCACTGGGCAATGCGTGTCGATCGGACCCGACATCACCCTGTTATCGCGCCCGTCCTCGATCAGGGCGCGCGTGTAGATGTAGGGCTCGGCGGCATAGTCCGACGGCTCTTCGAAAAACCCCTTTTTGGCGAGGTCGCGTTTCTGCGCCTTTGTCAGCGCCGGTTCGACCAGCTCAACGGTAAAATCCGGTGCCGGCGCCAGCAGCACCAGGCCGGCGACGTTGCTGTCGCCCGCTTTGCGCAATTCCTGCACCATGCGCAGCGCAATCCAGGCGCCCATAGAGGAGCCGACCAGGATCTGCCTGCCCTTGGTGAAATGCCTGAACACGGCAAGGCTTTGCGCAAGCCATATCGAAATCGTCCCGTCGGCAAAGGCGCCGCCGGATTCGCCATGGCCTGAATAATCATGGCGCAGGAACGCGCGGCCTTCTCTTGCCGCCCAGTCCGACAGCGTCTGCGCCTTCGTGCCAAGCATGTCCGACTTGTAGCCGCCGAGCCAGACGATGCCGGGCGCAGAGCCAGCAGTGTGGCGCACCGCGATGCGCGATCCCCCAACACCGGGAAAGATTGGGACATCTAGAAAGAGTGGGGGCGTGACAATCATGGTTTTTTCCTCAACATCGGTCTTGTGACACAGCCGGCGGCGAGGCGGAAAGTGCTCGCGATGTTTCTTTGTTTGGTGCAGGGCAGCGATCAGGGTGATTTTCTGTCAATGCTGTGCTATTGACTCCGCCCGCGCGCTCACCACATTGGCGCGTCCACGCATCAACACTGACAAACCCTGAACGAAACGGCCAAGGAGACCACGACCATTCGCAGACCTTTCAAAGCAGCGGCGCCGACCAAGGATGGCCCGCGCTCCAACCGTGATATCCGGGTTCCCCGGGTCCAGCTTATCGACGCCGAAGGTCAGAACCGCGGCGATATTTCCATCAACGACGCATTGCTGCTCGCCGAAGAGGCTGGGCTCGATCTCGTCGAGATATCGCCCAATGCGGTGCCCCCCGTCGTCAAGATTCTCGATCTCGGCAAGTTGAAATACGCCAACCAGAAGAAGGCGGCCGAGGCGCGCAAGAATCAGAAGGTCATCGAGATCAAGGAGATCAAGATGCGCCCGAACATCGACAGCCATGACTATGAGACCAAGATGAAGGCGGTTCGCCGCTTCTTCGAGGAAGGCGACAAGGTCAAGCTGACGCTGCGGTTCCGTGGCCGCGAGATGGCGCATATGGAACTCGGCATGCAGCTTCTGAACAAGGTTCGCGAGGAAGTAGCGACCATCGCCAAGGTCGAGGCGGAACCGAAGCTCGAAGGCCGCCAGATGATGATGGTGCTGTCGCCGCGCTAAGCCGCGCTAAGGTGTGCTGAATACCAACACGTCTGAGATCACGATGACGTCAGGCTGGGTTGTCGCGCTTAAATCCGCCTGAATCACATCCCAAGGCGTCCCGGCGATCGGCGGGACGCCTTATTTCATTGGCCCAAGCTGCGACCGCCAGCAAAGCTCTTCGACGATCGGATTCCGCCATGGTCAATGAAGTCAAGATTTCGGACGTTCAGGACTTTAAATACGGGCTGGGCAACTATCAGCGGACACGCAGGATGGTGCTTGCCGTTCTGGTCCTGGTGCTGTTCGCGGCGTTGTTGTTCGGCCAATCGACCTTCCCGCCTGAAACCTGGGTGCATGAGTCGATCGAAATGTTCGGCGTGCTGCTGATTTTCCTCGGCATCGTCGGGCGCCTTTGGTCGACGCTCTACATTGGCGGGCGCAAATCTTCCGAGGTGGTGACCGGCGGGCCTTACTCGATCACCCGCAACCCACTTTATGTGTTCTCGACGGTAGCCGCGGCCGGCGTCGGGGCGCAGATCGGTTCGTTCTCCGGCATCGTTCTCTTCGCGCTTCTGTGCGCGGGCGCCTTCCATATCGTCATCCTGCGCGAGGAGAAATTCCTCAAGGAAGTACTCGGCGCGCCGTATGCGGCCTATCTGGCGCGGGTGCCGCGCTTCTTCCCGAAATTGTCGCTCTACCAGGAGGGCGACACGGGCAGCTTCAAGCCGCGCCTGTTGTTGACCACGCTGCTCGACGGCCTGGTGTTCCTCGTCGCGCTGCCGGCCTTCGAGCTGATCGATGGCGCTCAGCAGTCGGGCATGTTGCCGGTGCTGTTCCGGCTGCCTTAAGCCAAGGTAAGGCCTAGATAGGGCGCGCCCGGCTTCGGGTGTTGCACAGCAGCCGTCTTTCACGTATAGGACCGCCGTTCAAGAAAACCGCCCGGCAGGGCATGCCGTGGCGGTTTCATTTGCTTTTCGGGCTTTGGTCGGCCCGAAGCGAACAAGAAGCGCGATACTGCGCCAACAATACGGAGTAGCAAAATGCCCAAGATGAAGACCAAGTCCGCCGCCAAAAAGCGGTTCAAGATCACAGGTACGGGTAAAGTCCTGTCGGCTGCGGCCGGCAAGCGTCACGGCATGATCAAGCGTTCCAACAAGTTCATTCGAAATGCCCGCGGCACGATGGTTCTGGCTGAACCGGATGGCAAGAAGGTCATCAAGAATTTTCTTCCGAACGGCCTCTAAGGCATTCGGTCCGGACACGTTTTAAGGAGATCATGACATGGCACGCGTAAAGAGAGGCGTCACCTCGCACGCCAAGCACAAGAAGGTCCTGAAAGCCGCAAAAGGCTTCTACGGCCGCCGCAAGAACACCATCCGCATCGCCAAGCAGGCGGTGGAAAAGTCGCTGCAGTACGCTTACCGCGACCGCAAGAACCGCAAGCGCTCGTTCCGCGCTCTGTGGATCCAGCGCATCAACGCAGCGACCCACGAGCATGGCCTGACCTATGGCCGCTTCATCGACGGCCTCAACAAGTCGGGCATCGAGATCGATCGCAAGATCCTGTCGGATATGGCCATCCACGAGCCGCAGGCTTTCGCAGCGCTTGTGGCCAAGGCCAAGGTGGCGCTCGAATATCTGAAGAACACCACGCCGAACGCTTTTGAAAGCGCTGTCGCCTAAGACCAGCGCTTCCCAAGCATTCGCAATTCTGATTTGGGGAACCCGCGCTGGCACGGCTGGCGCGGGTTCTTTTTTGACTCTGATGTAACCAAATTGGTGACACGCCTGATGGTGGCGGGTCGCCCGATCGAGAGAGCTTCGCCGTGAACGCCACCGCTGGAAATCTTGAAGCCCTGGAAGATTCACTTCTGGCCGACATCGCGTCGGCCGCCGATGAGCCGGCCATCGAGGCCGTGCGCATCGCTGCCTTCGGCAAGAAGGGCACAGTGTCCGAGATGCTGAAAACGCTTGGCGCCATGACCGCCGAGGAGCGGCAGGTCAAGGGTCCTGTTATCAACGGCCTCAAGAACCGCGTCACCGACGCGCTGACGGCCCGCAAGGCCGAACTCAGGGATGCGGCGATCACCGCCCGTCTGGCCGCCGAAAAGGTCGACGTGACGCTGCCGGTGCGGCAGTCGCCGGCCGAGCGCGGCCGCATCCATCCGATCAGCCAGGTCATCGACGAGATCGCGGCGATCTTCGGCGATCTCGGTTTCTCCATAGCCGAAGGTCCGGATATCGAGACCGACTATTACAATTTCACCGCGCTGAATTTCCCCGAAGGCCATCCGGCGCGCGAGATGCACGACACCTTCTTCTTCCAGCCGGACGAGAAGGGCGAGCGGAAGCTTTTGCGCACCCACACCTCGCCGGTGCAGATCCGCACCATGGAGACGAAGAAGCCGCCGATCCGCATTGTCATTCCGGGCAAGACATACCGGCAGGATTCCGACGCCACCCATTCGCCGATGTTCCATCAGGTCGAGGGGCTTGTGATCGACAAGACAGCCAATGTCGCCAACATGAAGTGGGTGCTGGAGGAGTTCTGCAAGGCCTTCTTCGAGGTGCCACAGGTCAAGATGCGCTTCCGGCCGTCCTTCTTCCCGTTCACCGAGCCCAGCCTCGAGGTCGACATTCAGTGCGACCGCTCAAGGCCCGGCGAAGTGCGCTTCGGCGAAGGCTCCGACTGGATGGAGATCCTCGGCTGCGGCATGGTGCACCCCAACGTGCTGCGCCATGGCGGGCTCGACCCGGACGAATATCAGGGCTTTGCCTGGGGCATGGGCATCGACCGCATCGCCATGCTGAAATACGGCATGCCGGACCTGCGCGCCTTCTTCGATGCGGATGTACGCTGGCTGTCGCATTACGGTTTCAGGCCGCTCGACATGCCGACGCTGTTCGGCGGCCTGAGCGCATGACAGCGCCGCACACCGGCGGCTGTCGCTGCGGCGCCGTGCGGTTCGAGGCCTCGGCCGAACCGCATCACGTCAGCTATTGCCATTGCGGCGATTGCCGGCGGGCCAGCGGCGCGCCGGTATCGGCCTTTGTCGGCTTCCTGGTCGGTCAGGTCGCGTTCACCGGCAAGGCGCTGAAGATGTACGAGAACGGCCCGGTGACGCGCTCCTTCTGCGGCATCTGCGGCTCGCCCATCGCCTATGTCGACGAGCGGCTGGAGGACGACATCTACTTCATGCTCGGCGCCATGGACATGCCGGCCGATTTCAAGCCGACGCTGCATGCCTATGTCAGCGAGCAGCTTCCCTTCCTGCATATGTCCGACGACCTGCCGAGACATCTGAAAACAAGCGTCAAAAGACCAGACGGAACAATCCAATGAAATTCACCCTTTCCTGGCTCAAAGATCATCTCGAGACCGATGCCACGCTCGACGAGATCGTCGAACGGCTGACCTCGATCGGCCTCGAAGTCGAGCATGTCGACGACAAGTCGAGCCTGAAACCGTTCGTCATCGCCAGGGTTCTGACGGCGGTGCAGCATCCCGATGCCGACCGGCTGCGCGTGCTCACCGTCGACACCGGCGACGGCAAGCCACCGGTGCAGGTCGTTTGCGGCGCGCCCAATGCACGCGCGGGCCTGATCGGCGCCTTTGCCGCGCCCGGCACCTATGTTCCCGGCATCGACGTGACGCTGACGGTCGGCAAGATCAGGGGCGTCGAAAGCCATGGCATGATGTGTTCCGAGCGCGAGCTGGAACTTTCCGACGAGCACCACGGCATCATCGACCTGCCTGAAGATGCGCCGGTCGGCACCAGCTTCGCCGCCTATGCGCATCTCGACGATCCGGTCATCGAGATCAACCTGACACCCAACCGGCCGGACGCGACCAGCGTCTACGGCATCGCCAGGGATCTGGCGGCGAGCGGTCTTGGTCGCCTCGTCGGCGGCGCCATCATGCCCCATGTCGGCAACGGCATGTGCCCGGTGAAGGTGACGATCGTGGCGCCGGAACTTTGCCCCGGCTTTGCGCTGCGGCTGGTGCGTGGCGTCAAGAACGGTCCATCGCCGAAATGGCTGCAGCAGCGCTTGATCGCCATTGGGCTGCGGCCGATCAGTGCGCTGGTCGACATCACCAATTATGTCACCTTCGATCGCGGCCGGCCGCTGCATGTGTTCGACGCGAAGAAGGTTGCCGGCAATCTGGCCGTGCGGCGCGCGCACGATGGCGAAAAGGTGCAGGCGCTCGACGGCCGCGAATACACGCTGACACCAGAGATGTGCGTCATAGCAGACGACAATGGCGTCGAGTCGATCGCCGGCATCATGGGCGGCGAGCATTCGGGCTGTGACGAGAACACCACTGACGTGCTGATCGAATCTGCCCTTTGGGATCCGATCACCACGGCGCGCACCGGCCGCACGCTCGGCATCATCACCGACGCGCGCTACCGCTTCGAGCGCGGCGTCGACCCTGAATTCATGGTGCCCGGCGTCGAGCTGGCGACCAGATTGGTGCTCGATTTCTGCGGCGGCACGCCGACGGAGATCGAAGTGGCAGGCTATGGAGGCCACACGCCCAGGATCGTCTCCTTCCCGCTCTCGGAAGTGAAGCGGCTGACCGGCATCGAAGTGCCAACGGAGGAAAGCCGCCATATCCTGTCGCGCCTTGGCTTCAAGCCTGAGGGCTCGGGCGACGTCATCGATGTGGCGGTGCCGTCCTGGCGCCCGGATATCGACGGCAAGGCCGACCTGGTCGAGGAGGTGATGCGTATCCACGGCGTCGACAACATCGCACCGCAGCCGCTCGGTGCGCATGACGCGGTCAATGCCAAGATCCTCACCACGCTGCAGGTGCGTACCCGCACGGCCAAGCGCGCGCTTGCTGTACGCGGCATGATGGAAGCCGTCACCTGGTCGTTCATCCCGGCCAAACACGCCGAATTGTTCGGCGGTGGCCAGACGGCACTGAAACTCGCCAACCCGATCGCCGCCGACATGTCCGACATGCGGCCCTCGCTCTTGCCGGGGCTGATCGCCGCTGCCCAGCGCAACGCCGACAGGGGCATCGGCGACGTGGCGCTGTTCGAAGTTTCGGGCACCTATGAAGGCGACGGCGCCGACCAGCAGCGGCGCGTGGCCGCCGGCGTGCGTCGCGGCACCGCCAAGCTCGACGGTTCCGGCCGCAACTGGGCCGGCAATTCCGGCCCGGTCGGCGTGTTCGACGCCAAGGCCGACGCCATCGCCGCGCTCGAAGCCTGCGGCGCGCCGGTCGAGCGGCTGCAGATCGAGGCCGGCGGCCCGGCCTGGTATCATCCCGGCCGTTCCGGCACGATCAAGCTCGGCCCGAAAACCGTGCTCGGCACCTTCGGTGAATTTCACCCGAAGACGCTTGAGGGCCTCGACGCTTCCGGGCCGCTCTGCGGTTTCGAAGTGTTCGTCGATGCCGTGCCCGAGCCGAAGGCCAAGCCGACGAAAACCAAGCCGAAGCTGGAACTGTCTGCCTTCCAGGCGGTCAAGCGCGACTTCGCTTTCGTCGTGGACAAGACCCTCGAGGCCGGCACGCTAGTGCGCGCGGCGCTCGCCGCCGACAAGAAGCTGATATCAGGCGTTTCGGTGTTCGATATCTTCGAGGGAGCATCGCTTGGCGAGGCCAAAAAATCGATCGCCATCGAAGTGTCGATCCAGCCGGTCGAGAAGACATTGACCGACGAGGATTTCGAGGCGCTGGCCAAGCGCATCGTCGAGAATGTCGGCAAGCAGACCGGCGGCGTTCTGCGCGGCTAGAGTCTTTTGACGCAATTCCCAAGGGAAAGCGCTCTGCGCTTTTCCCGGGAAAACCGTTTCACACTTTTCCTGGAATTGCTCTGAGCCTTGCGAGCAGATGGCGAATCGCCCTCCAAAAGGGCGATGGACCATCTGCGTTATTCCGGCCTTCCTTTCGAAACGCAACGCACGGCGTTTCTTGAGATCGTCTCGGCTGACCCGCTCGTTCGCGAAGCGCTGACGCATGCCCGCGCGCTTGGTCTTGCCGACTGGCTGGTCGTCTCCGGCGCGCTCTACAACTCTGTCTGGAACCATCTGACCGGTAAGCAGCCGGGCTATGGCATCAAAGATGTCGACCTGTTCTATTTCGATGACAGCGACCTGTCCTACGAGGCGGAGGACGCGGTGATCCGCCGCGCGGCGGTGCATTTCGATGGACTGCCGCTGCCGGTCGAGGTGCGCAACCAGGCGCGGGTGCATCTGTGGTATCCGCAGAAATTCGGCCAATCGTGCCCACGCTATTCGAGTTCCAGCGAATCCGTCAGCTATTTCGCGTCGAAGACCCACGCGGTCGGCGTGCGATACAACGCGGATGGGCAGCTCGATCTGGTGGCGCCGTTCGGGCTCGACGACATTTTCTCGTTTCGCATCGTGCCGAACCGGGTGATGGACAACCAGCGGACGCATGAGGTGAAGAGTGCGCGGGCGAAGGAGCACTGGCCGGAGATTTCGGTGGTGGCTTGGTAGGAATGCCGGAATGTCGGCGCGAGGCACCCCCCTCTGTCCTGCCGGACATCTCCCCCGCAAGGGGCAGGGCTGTCCGGGGAAAGTTTTGAGTGAATCGAAATGCCGCATGTGCATGCCCCGCAAAACGGGGTTTGTCCGTCTTCTCTCTGGTTGTCGAGACTCAGAAAAGGAACGGGGCATGCGCTTTGCACCTAGCATCTTCGGGC